>JAFQGG010000012.1 GCA_017415505.1 Clostridia bacterium | reverse complement strand
GGTCGCTTAACTTTCCTTTATTTAGCCTTTTCTAAGTCAACGCAATTGCGCTGACTTGCTTTTGCTTGCAGTTTTTTACGCTTAAAAATTTTTTGAAATTTCTCGTTTATTTTGCTTGACTTTTATTTGCAGGTCTGTTTTATAATTATGCTAAATTTAATCGAAATATCCCTTTGCCGCCAACAGTTCCGCGAGCAATACCGCTCCGCCTGCCGCACCGCGGAGGGTGTTGTGCGAAAGTCCGACGAACTTGTAATCGAACACCGCGTCCTCGCGAAGCCGTCCCGCCGTAACGCTCATGCCGTTGCCTTCCATGCGGTCGAGCTTGGCTTGCGGGCGGTTGTCTTCCTCAAAATAGCGAATAAACTGCGCGGGCGCGGAAGGAAGTTGTAATTCCTGCGGTTCGCCCTTGAAGTTTGCCCAAGCGGAAAGAATTTCTTCTTTGGCGGGCTTGTTTTCGAATTTCACGAACACGGCGGCGGTGTGCCCGTCGGAAACGGGTACGCGTAAGCATTGCGCCGTAATGGAAGGGGCGGAAGCGGAAACGATTTCTCCGTTTTCGATTTTACCCCAAATTTTCAAAGGTTCTTTCTCGCTCTTTTCTTCTTCTCCGCCGATATAGGGGATAATGTTGTCGAGAATTTCCGGCATAGTTTTGAAAGTCTTGCCCGCGCCCGATATCGCTTGGTAGGTACAAACCGTAACTTCCTTGATCCCAAACGCTTTCAAGGGGTGCAAAAGGGGCACGTACGATTGCAACGAGCAGTTGGATTTTACCGCAATAAACCCGCGTTTCGTGCCAAGTCGCGCTTTTTGCGCGGAAATAACTTCCACGTGCTCGGGATTGATTTCGGGAATCACCATGGGTACGTCGGGGGTAAAGCGGTGCGCCGAGTTGTTGGAAACGACGGGCACTTCTTTTTGGGCGTACGCCTCTTCCAAAGCGCGGATTTTCGCTTTGTCCATATTGACCGCGCAAAATACGAAGTCGACGCTTTTTGCGATTTCGTCCATATCCGCTTCCGCGTCGAGTACTTTCATGTCGCGGTATTTTGCGGGCATGGGGCAGTCAAACGCCCACTTTTCGCCGACCGCTTCCGCGTAAGTTTTGCCTGCGGAGCGGGCGGACGCCGCCAAAACGGTGACGTTGAACCAAGGGTGGTTTTCGAGGAGTAGCATAAAACGCTGTCCTACCATACCGGTTGCGCCGATAACGCCTACTTTGAATTGTTTCATATTAAAACTCCTTTTATGGAAAAAATTGGTGACGAATAAAAGAAAAGACGGGTTTATACCCGTCGGAAAAGCTTCGCGCAACCCGTGGAAACGGGGAAAATTGGCGATATAAGTAAATAGCTCTTCACTGTGGGTGACAGTCATACGGGTATTATCCGGTATGCCCAGCGCTTCGACGACGGGGCGCGCGCTTCGGCGGCGATACCCTTTCACCCTCGCGCGAACGTTGCGAAACCGTCTTTTCGCCACGCCAAGGGGTACTAATGTTCATCCGCTCCTCTATTTAACTACTTTATTTTAGCATATAAAACGGGAAATGTCAAAGATTTTTTGCCTATTGCAAATTTTATTTGAAAAAATTCTAAAAAATCCTTGAAATAATCGTAAATTTGTAGTAAAATAGAATAGCGAAAGTTTTTTGAGGGGAAAATCCCGTTTCCCGTTTGAAAGACGGAAAAAAGTGGTATATATTACCGTAATGCAAAAGCGCGCGTACGCGCGTGATGGAGAAATATAGAATGGCACAGCAAAAGAAAGGATTGATCACTCGCCTTCTCGAAGGCAAGGAAAGAAGCGAAGAGTACGCAAGAAGCACGTTGCCTACCAACCGTTGGCAACTCTTTTGGGATATCTTCAAGGGCAATTTCGGAAAAATCGTAAAAGTCAACTTACTCACGTTGATTTTCTTTATCCCGATGATTTTCGTCGTAGCGATATACCTTTTGATGGGGGAGAGCAACAGCTTGCTCTATCCGTTTTCCGCAAACCTCGGGGTCGGCTATCCCGCCGCGCCCGGACAGCACGGGCTCGCGGAAAGCCTCGCGCTTTATAATAATATTACCTTGTACGTCGGATTGCTTATCAGCTCGTTTATCGCCTCGGTAGGTCTTGCGGGCGGTATGTACGTCGTGCGTAATATGGTATGGACGGAAGGTATTTTCGTATCCAACGACTTTTGGCGCGGGATCAAGCTCAACTACAAAAACGCGTTGCAAACGGCGTTGTTCTTCTGCACGATTTTACTTTTGAGCGGAACGCTTATCAGCCTTGCCGACTTCACGATCGCGGCAGGTGAATTGAGCAAAGGTCAGCTCGTTTGGATGCGCATATCGCAAGTCATGAGCTATACTTTGATCGTTTTGGGCGCGCTTATGAGTCTTTGGATGCTCGCGCTTGGCGTGAACTATACCTTTAAGTTCTTCTCCATGCTCCGCAACGCGTTCTTAATGACGATCGGTACGCTTCCGCAATCGGTTTTCTTCGGGGTGTTGGCGTTGCTTCCGTTCGTGCTGTTCCTGCTCGGCGGTACGCTGTTTACCACGATCGCGGTCGTGCTCGTGATTTTGTTCGGGCTTTCGTACGCGCTTCTCGTTTGGTTGGACTTTGCGCAATGGGTATTCGATAAATATATCAACCCGAAAATCCAAGGCGCGCGCGTGGGCAGAGGTATCTACGGCAAGGACGGTCAATCCACCGCAACGGGCGGGGAGAGCGCGGCTTCCGTCGAATATCAAAAGACGATCCTTTCCTACGGTCGTTCGCGCTTGGTGGCGCGCCCGATCAAGCCGATCGACGACTCTTTGCAGGTTTACGATTTGCCCACGTCTTATACGCGTGAGGACTTGAAGCGTTTGCGGGAAAGCAAGCAAAACATTATCCAAGATACGGAAGATTACGCGGAAACGCATAAAAACGACATCCGTTACGTAGAATACAACCGTCAATTCGACGAACGCGAAAAAGCGTTACAGGAAGAAACGGACAAAAAAGGCAGGAAGAAGAAGAGGAAGCCACCCAAGATGCTCGGCGACGAGTAAAACGGAGAATCCGCTTCGTATTTCTTCGTCGCGCTGTGGCAACCCTCGGTCATTTACGCCAAGTAAACTCCCGTCGAAAAAGCCTCGTTCGCCTTGTCTTGCTTGAATCTTGCACCGTTTTACTTCGGTTTATTCAAGTTGGTTGGTAGACAGGGAGAATCCGCTTCGTATTTCATCGTCGCGCTGTGGCAACCCTTAATAAAAGTTGGTGAGAGCAAAAAGGTTGTCAAAACGGCGGTAAGATATCCCGACCAAGAATGATAGATAAAATTAGGTGCAGGATTATCCTGCCTCGCGTCTTGCTCCGTTTTACTTCGCTCGGCTTGTGGCTTTGAGGAAAACCCAAGAATGGGTCAAGGGACGAAGTTCCTTGTGGGGTGTAGGGGTGAAACCCTTACGCCGACGGCAGTCCCGTTCGAAGAACGGAAGATGAGCCCCAAGTCAAGCAACCGCAGGTTGCGCTATACGCAGAGCGTTATCCTCGTCAGAGGACGACGATAAGGTGAATTTTATCCCCAATCTCAAAACTTAACCATGGTTAAGTTTTGAGAAAAGGGTTTGTGAGAGCAGACGAGCTGTCAAAACGGCGGTGTAGTAACCCGAAACGGAATGATAGATAAAATTAGGTGCAGGCTTAGCCTGCCCATGGTTAAGTTTTTGAAATAAGGGTTTGTGAGAGCAAAAAAGCTGTCGAAACGGCGGTGTAGTAACCCGAAACGGAGTGATAGATAAAATTAGGTGCAGGCTTAGCCTACCAAACAAGCCGTCGAAACGACGGTGAAAAAAAACGAAACGAAGGAGAATTATGAAGCAATTGGCGTATACCGGTCTTGCCGAATGGTTTGAATACCTCAACGACGACTGCGGCTATGAAAATTGGTCGCAGTATTTAATTGGGCAGTTACGCGCCTATTCCCTTCGCGACGGGTTGGACGTCGGTTGCGGGGGCGGTTGGTTTACGCGCGCGTTCTCCCGTGCGGGGTATCGCATGACGGGTATGGATATCTCTCCCGAAATGCTCGATTTTGCTTCCCGCAAAAGCTTACAAGAGGGCGTACGCGCGGAATATATCCTTGGGGATATATCCGCGAAGAAACCGCCCAAGCGTTTTGATTTCGTTACGGCGATCAACGATTGCTTTAACTATATCCCCAAGCAAAGCTTAGATAAGGCTTTGAAGAACGTAGCGGGCGCGTTAAAGAAAGGGGGCGTATTCCTTTTCGATATAAGCTCCCCGCGCAAATTCCAAGAAAAAATTGCAAATACTGTAAGCGCGGACGATCGCGACGAAGTTACTTATCTTTCCTTTAACCGCGTGGAAGAAGAACGGGCGATTATGGAAGTTACGCTGTTTATCCGTCGCAAAGACGGTGCGTACGACCGTCGCGACGAAACGCATATACAATATATATATACGGAAGAAGAGATGCTTACTGCGCTACACAAAAACGGTTTTACCGTGTGCGCGGTAGAAGGGCATCTCGGCGAAGATAAAGCACAAAGCGATCGGCTTTGCTTTCTTTGCAAAAAGGAGTGAATATGAACAATCTTTTTCGTACGCTCGTATTCGACGGGCAGGTATCGCTGACAGTCGCCGACACGACCCCTATCGTGGCGGACGGGCAAAAAATGCACCTTCTTTCCGTACCTGCCACCCTCGTTTTCGGGAAAACGCTTTCGGCAATGACTTTCATGAGCGCGTGCTTGAAAGAGGAAACGGGGGAGATTTCCCTTTCCGTAAAGACGGACGGGAACGCGAAAGAGATTGCCGTTTCGGGCAATCGCGCGTTGCATATTCGCGGGTATATCGACGAAGTGGGCGCGTGCGGGAGTGAGGAAGAAGTATTCGGCAAAAACGGTTCGCTTACGATTATTCGCGACGACGGATACAGCCGTCCGTTCGTGGGGACTTGCGCGTTCCCCGAAAAGGGTGGGGTGGACGAGGCGTTCGAGGAGTATTACCGAATTAGCGAACAGTTGCCCACGCGCGTAAAAACGGCGGTGCGCTTCGACGAATACGGCAGACTCGTTTTCGCGGGCGTAGCCGTATTGCAACCGTTGCCGTTTGCAAACGCGGAAGCCTTGCAAAAAACACGCGATACCGATTTGGACGCGCTGTTGACCCTTGCGCAAGAAAAGGGCGCGCGTCGCGCGGCGGAGTCCCTTTCCCCCGATTACGCCGTTTGGGAAGAGAGAAACGCGAAGTATCAATGCAACTGCTCCCGCCAATACCTCACCCGCGTGCTCGTTTCGCTTGGAAAAGCGCAAATGGAGCAAATTATCAAAGAGGACGGCGCGGTGCGTATTCATTGTCATTATTGCAATACCGATTATCAATTCACACAAGAGGACGCGGACAGAATATTCCCGCAAAACGACGGAACGGACGAAGTATGAAAAAGGTTAAAAAAATCGATTTTAGCCGTTCGAGGTTAGCCTCGCAAGCGGACAAATACTACAACGAGGGAAAGGTACTTCCCTCGCTTCGTCTTGCGTACAAGGAACTTGAACTGTACGGCGGGGACGGCGACGTGTTCGCCCGCCTTTCGGATATTTACGAGAGTATGGGTTTACATTCGTCCGCGCTAAATTGGTGGTATCGATTCCTCGATATCGCCGAGGAAGAGGACCTGCCAGACGTGTACGAGGGACTTGCCGTCAACTATTTGGGCTTGGGCAACGAAACGCAATCCGCTTATTATTATAATAAACTAATCGACGCGGACGCCAGCCTTTCCCCCGAAACGAAAATGGAAATCGCGCAAGCGTTTTCCAAGGACAAAAAAAACGGTTTTCGGTTCGTGTATCCTCCGCGCCTTGCCGATTATTCCAAGGAAGTGGACGCGGGTTCTCGCGCCTTAAAAACGGGCGATTGCAAGCGCGCCGTGCAAATATTGAGCGTGGTGGAAAAAGGGTCGAAGGACTACGCGACGGCGCGGGAAATGCAAGCGGTTGCGCTCCTGCTTTCGGGCGAGGCGGAAAAAGCGGAAGAGGTTTGCTTGGAGCTTTTGCAAGAAGAACCCAACGATATTCGCACGCTCGCCACGCTTGCCGCGGTATATCTTGAACTCGATAAAACGGACGAGGCGCGCGCGTTGGCGCTCCGATTGTATAGCGAGGAACAGGAAAACACCGACGATTTGTACAAGGTGGCTACCGTTTGTTGCGAAAACGGACTGCACAAACAGGCGTACGAAAAATTTTGCCGTTTGGAAGAGAAACTGCCCTTCGACGGCAGAATGTTGTATTTCAAAGCGGTTGCGGCGTTCAAGTGCGGTATGTATAAGGAATCGGAACGCGCGTTCGATACCCTTTGTACGGTATATCCCGACGCGGAAGTGGGGAAATACTACCTCAAACAAATTCGGGAATATAACCTCGCGGTCGAAGAGGGCGAGGACGCCGTATTGCCCGAAGAACCCTCGTATTTTTACCACGTACCGCAAAAGGAACGGGAACACCGTTGCAAAACGCTTATGGCGATCAAGGAATGTTCGGACGAGGAAGCACCGCTCTTCGGTTTGCTCGCTTGGCACGACGGGTATTTCCGTTGGTGCTTCGACGAAATGGACGGCGGGGATCACGACTTGCAATACCTTGCCCTGTTGACGGCGGAACACGTTCGCGCGGACGATTTCTTGCGCGAGGTGTTGCTTGATCCCGAAGTGCTTGATATTTTGAAAATAGAAACGCTCCGTTTGCTGTTCGAACGGAACGAGGAAAACGAGTTCGGCGTCGTGCTTTGCCATATCTACCGTCGCGTGCCCGTATTGCCCGTTACGCTGGGCAGAAAACGCAAGAAAAAGTTCTTGGAAGCGTACGCGAAAATTTCGTCGAAGTTTGCGGTGATTAGCGACGAACACGGCGGGAAAATCAAGCGCGCGACGGAAAGACTGTACCGTCGATTGGAGCGCGCGGGGGCGTTGGATACCGTAGTAAGCTCGGACGATTGCGCTTGCGCGATCTTCTTCGTTGCGGGACTCAAAGAGTTGCGCGGGGATTTGGATACGATTGCGCCCGCGTTCGACGCCGTACCCGATCGCGTAAGGGAGATTTTGCAATACGCAACGCAGGAAAATACGCAAAAAGAGGAAAATACCAATGAAATTGATTGATTTCGACGGAGTGTTCGACGAGAAGTTGACGAAGTTCATGGAAGACAATAAAAATAAATACACCGAGAAACAATGGGAAGATATTATCCCCAAACTCTATAAAAAATTCGGCGATACTTACGTTTCCAAAGTGAAGTGTACGCCGAAAGAGTACTACGCAAAAATGAGCGATACGGAGCTTGCCGATTGCCTGCGCGCACACTTGCGCGAGGGCGTTCCCGCGCCCGAATTTCTTTGCGCGGAGATAGAAAATCGTGGGGCGGTGGAAACGCTGTTGCCACTTTTGTCCGACGAGGATACCGCCGCGGTTTCTTACGCGATCAATTTAATAGGCGACGACGCGCGCGCGTATGAGGAGTATTTTGCGATCCTCACGGAAAACAGGGCGGACGAGGACGTGCGTAGCGACGTGGTGGACATTATCCGTTTGCACGCGGACGAACTCAAAGAACGCGTGATTGCGCTCTACGAAAAAGGGATCGCGCGCGAGGCTATGCTGGAAATTCTCTCCCGCGTCAAGGCGCGCGACGAAAAAGTATTCGAGATTTTGCTTACCGCGTTCCGTTCGGGCGAAGAAACGCCCCGTCGGGCGGGATATCTCGCCTCGTACGGCGACGAACGCGCGTTGCCCTATCTCATGGCGAAAATCGAGGATAGAAGTATCGGGTTCGTGGAATTCCAAGAACTCAAATACGCGATCGAGGCATTGGGCGGCGAATACGACGAACCGCGCGATTTTTCCTCGGATAAAGATTTCGTAGCCGTCGAAGAGGCTTCGGCACGTATGGCGACGCGTGAAAAGCTTCCAAAAAGCTAAAAATATTCATAATCGGATTTTTCTCCGCATATAGTAAACCGTATAAGGTTTGCCTGCGGAGATTTTTTTATTCAATTTTATCCGCGCAATCAAGACGGGAGGTCTTTCATGGAAAATTACAGCGTATACGAAGACGTAGCCAATCGTACGGGCGGGGCAATTTACGTGGGCGTGGTAGGACCCGTGCGAACGGGAAAATCCACCTTTATCAAACGGTTTATGCAAACGCTCGTGCTTCCGCTTGCGTCGGAAGGAGAAAAAGGAATAATGACGGACGAATTACCGCAATCGGCGGCGGGGAAAACGGTGATGACGACCGAACCAAAATTCGTGCCGGCAAAAGCAATGAAAATAACGGTGGCAAAGGGCGCGGAAGCGTCCGTGCGCCTCGTTGATTGCGTAGGCTTTGCCGTAGAGGGCGCGAACGGGTTCGAAGAGGACGGCGCGCCTCGGCTCGTGAAAACGCCTTGGCAGGACGCGCCCATGCCCTTTGAACGGGCGGCGGAGCTTGGCACGCAAAAAGTAATCCGCGAGCACTCGACGATCGGCGTGCTCGTGACGACGGACGGGAGCATTACGGAGATCGATAGAAACGCGTATTTGCCCGCGGAGGAACGCGCGGTGGCGGAGCTTAAAGCGATCGGAAAACCGTTCGTGATCGTGCTCAACTGCAAAGAACCGCAAACGCAATTCGCGTTAAAAACGGCGTTGGAGGAAAAGTACGGGGCGGCGGTCGTGGCAGTCAATATCGAGGAAATGGGCGAGGCGGAAATTTTGGAAATTTTACAAAAAGCCTTGTTCGAGTTCCCCGTAACCAGCGTGGACGTCTATCTACCCAAATGGTTACAATCGTTCCCCGAAACGGACGAAACGGTGGGGGCAGGGTTGCGTGCAATCAAAAAACTCGCCCCGACGCTCGTCAAAATGCGCGACTGTTTCGCGCTTGAAAACCTGTTTGACGAGGGGGAGGATTTCCTCAATCCGCAAGAGATTAAAATGGAACTTGGCACGGGAAGAGTTTCGATTGAACTCGGCGTGAAAGACGACTTGTTCTACCGCGTTATTAGCCGAGCCACGGGAGAAACG
The DNA here is from genome assembly GCA_017415505.1 of Clostridia bacterium. Classification (GTDB taxonomy): domain Bacteria; phylum Bacillota; class Clostridia; order Christensenellales; family Borkfalkiaceae; genus Scatosoma. The sequence continues at coordinate 24,613 of JAFQGG010000012.1, read as the reverse complement.
GTCGATAACGAGCTTTCCCTCATGCGTTTCGTTTGCGCGCTTGCCGAGAAGAAGGAAAGCTTTGAAAAAATCAAAGACGCGCTTGCGGAAGCGGAGGCGGGGGGCTACGGGATCGTATATCCCGCGTCCGCGGATTACGAGCTTGAAAAACCGCAACTCGTGAAAAAGAACGCCGGTTACGGCGCGCAGTTCAAAGCCCGCGCGACGAGCTACCATATCGTAAAGGTGGAAATGGGCGGAACGGTTTGCCCCATTATCGGCACGAAAGAACAAGGCGAAGATTTCGTCGGGCAAACGCTCACGCTGTACGAAAAGGAAGACGGGCAGGTTTGGGAAACGAACATTTTCGGGAAATCGCTTCGTTCGCTCGTGGAAGCGGAACTTGCGGGAAAAAACAACGCCCTGCCGAGCGAGCTTCGAAAAAAACTCCGTCGCGTAATCGGACGGATCGTCAACGAGGGAAAGACCAATCTGTTTTGTTTTCTCTTTTGATTGCATAAAAAAGCGGGGGAACGGGCATACTTTTACAAAATTCCAAACGGAGGATTTTTGTATGAGCAAATCGATGAAAACGAAAAAAAGCAAGGTGAGAAAAATTACGGAGGAAGAGTATATAAAATATCTTTCTTCGCTCAAAGGCGAGGGGCAGGTATGCGCTGAAAGCGCGCAAACGGCGGTATGTGCGCAACCGAAAGAGGGCGTGGCAACCGCGCAAAAACCGTAAAAACGAAAACAGCGCGCCGTTTGGCGCGCTGTTATTTATTGTATTTTTGCAAGGGACGCGTTTTTGTAAGAGGGATCGTTCGTAACCTCTTTAATGATGCGTAGCCGTTCGGGGAATACCACCGTTTGGTTTTCATCGTTAAGCTCGATTTCTACGACGGCTTTATCTTTCCAAAACGGGTAAATATCGATTTCAAAGTATTGATTGTCGTGCGTAAGGCAATACCGCGTTTTTCGGATTTGCCGTTTTTCGGTGTCCGCTTCCATTAACAAACGCAGGTATTCTTCTTTGGAAATGCGGTGCTCCGATTCCATTCGTTTGACCCCGCTCAAAGTTTTTTTGTGCGTGTAAAAGTAGACGAAATTGCCGTTTGCGCCCCGTTGACGGATTCTCTTTTCTTCGCCCTCGTCCGCGCGCAAATACGTTTGAATGATCTCTACGCGTTCGCATTGGGGGTGGGAATCCAGCCAAGCCGTGTCGGGATATTCGATTAAAAATTTGCGTTCGATTTCCAAGGGCAAAGGCTCGCCCAAGAAAACGGTAATTTCTTTGATCAACCGTTTGATTTTATGCTCGAAATCCACGGCGTTGTCGATAACGCGCAGGTGCGGGTGTCCTGTCCACGCGGAAATCAATTTATCGTCCAACTCCGCCGCTTGTTCGGGCGTTTCCTTTCGCGCCGCGTTGTTGGCGGTCGTGTAAAAAGCCTGCGCGCCTTTCGCCGCCGTTACGAGATGGAATACCGCGTCGTACCCGTCGCGAAGCTCCACTTCGTTCAAACGCAAAAGGGAGAGCACGCGTTGAAAATCCTGCTCGCACATATACGCCTTATTGTCGAGCGCGCCACGGTCGCAAACGATCAAGATTTTTTCCGCCTGCATGGTTTGCGCCGCTTGCATAAAGACTTGTTCTTTGGCAAGCTGTAATTCTAATTGACATTTTTGATATTCGGCGTTCGTACCGCAAGTCCACGGCGCGACGCCACCCGTGATAAGCTCGGTTGCCGTTTCGGGAATGAACAGCACCGTGTAGCCCATTTTGGAAAACGCGCTTTCGATTTTGCTCATAGCGGTGGATTTTCCCGCGCAAGGTCCGCCCGTGACGACGATTTTATAAATACGCTTCGTTGTTTCGTTCATGATTTATTCGCCCTTTTCGTATTCGTATGCCCGCACGTGCAAGCCCGTCGTGAATTTACCGAAAATGTATTTATTGCAAGCCGATTCGTTCATGACGTAAATTTTTCCGTCGAGATAGACGAGTTCTTCGGACATAGGCGGGGCTTTGATCGTTTCTACAAGGCTCGCGCTGTCTAAGTAGTAGCGCGTAATGCCGGCAAAAGAAAACTCGTCGCCCGATTTCGTCGTGCCGACGAAATCGTAATATTCTCCCGTCAACGCGTTCAAATCGTAAACGAAGAGCTTGGACGCGGACAGCCCGTAGGAAGTGGAGAGCACGACTTTATTATCGTCGGTGAAGCATACGCCCTGCACCGCCATTCTCGTGGAAATCACCGCCTTTGGCGTGGGTTCGATCCCGAACGGGAAATTATCGTCCAAACGGAACATGGTGATAAGCCCCGTGTTTTCGTCGCCCGCAGGCGTCGTCACGCGCTCGTGCGCGGGCGTTTCATAGTCGTTGGGAAAGTAGAACGAACCCGTATAGAGATACCCGTCGCGGATATGGCAGTAAGCGGGGTCGTTGTAAGTACACACCGAACCGAGTTTTGCCGTTTCCGTTTTCCCGTCAAGAATATCGGTGTACGAGAAGATATCGATACCGTTTGCGCCCGTGATATACACGAACGCCCCGTTGTGGGAAATACCGCCCGTATGTCCCGTGTAATCGTCGCCGTTTTCTTTTTTGAGTTCCGTGAAACGGGTTTCTCCGTCTTCGTCAATGATATACACGCGGGAAGCTTTGCCGTTCGACATATACCCCGTAGCGAGGAACACGCTCCGTTCGTCGTCGTAATCAAACCCCTGCGGAACGTAGCCTTTCGTAATATCGGGCGTGGCGAATACGGGGGAGGAATTTGCGTAAAATTTCGCAAACGCGATACCGTCTACGAGTCGAACGCCCAAAAGCAGGACGGTCGCGATGGCGAGCACGCAAAGGAGCGTTTTTCCAATTGCGGAAAACAGTTTCTTCATAAGTTACCTCTCTTTAACTCTCATATAAATATTGTAACATTTTTTCTTTCGCCTGTCAACCGTTGAAAGAACGGTTGACAAAAAAAACCGAAAGTGCTATACTATAAGCCGAACCTGATTTTGAGAGCGGAACGAAGAGATTTCGTTGCTCGAAATTCAACGTTGGTTCTTTACGGTATGCTTAAAAGGATATATGAACATATGAACATATGTACATATGTTCATATGTTCATATGTTTGGACGGTTAAAACAAAAGATAGGGATAGTAGAGGTGTTGAAAAGTGAACGAATTGCTCCACGAATTGAATAAAGAAACGCAGGAACGGCTTGGGGGAACGGAAATTTCCCGTCAAGCGCAAATCTTTTACGAAAACAACCGCGCGGCGGGCGCGTATATGTTCGGGTATCCCGCACACCGTTATCCGCTTTCGCCCTTGACGCAATATTTATTGTTAATGCACTATACTTCGCCTTTTTCCAACAACTGCGGGGATATCGACGAGCGGGGGAATTACGCGATGGATACCAAGACGATCGAAAAGAAGATCGTCGGGCTGTACGCGGAAAAATTCGGCATGGGCGAGAATTTTTGGGGGTACGTGACGAGCGGTGGCTCGGAGAGCAATTCCTGCGGAATCACGCTCGCGTTTTCCAAGAATCCAAACGGGATTTTATACTATTTCGAGAACGCGCATTACTCGGTGGAAAAGTACGCTTCGACCTACCCGTGTACGAGAATACCGTCCTTTTCAAGGGATATTCCCGACTACGGCGCGCTGTTTGAGGCGATAGAGAAAAACTATAAGGAAAAGGGCGCGGCGGCGAATATCGTGCTCACGCACGGCACGACGAGATACGGCGCGTGCGACGGTGTGGATAAGGTGGTCGCGTTTTTGAGGGAAAAGAAAATTCCCTACTATTTGCACGTGGACGCGGCGCTGTTCGGCGGTATACAAAACGGGCAAAAGGACGCGCCTATTTTGTCGGATTGCAAGCAACGCGGGATCGATTCCGTTTCCGTGAGCTTACATAAATACGTGGGATTCCCCGACGTGAAATCGGTGTTCGTGGCTACGGAAAAACCGAGGGGAAAAGAGATTGCGTATATAGGACAACACGACACGACGGTGTCGGGATCGCGCTCCATTCCCGCATACGCTTTGTACAACCACTTGCGGGAACAGTTACGGGAAACGGATACGGAGCAATATTCCCGCGCGGTGAAGCGTTTTGAAAAGCTTTTGACGGAAGCGGGCGTACCTTTTTACCGCGCGCCCCTTTCGAATATTTTCGTGATCGACGAACCAAGCCCTTGCGTTTGCAAGAAGTACCAGCTTTCCTGCTTTGAAGACGGCGGAAAAGCGTTGGCACATATCATCGTCTTCCCCTCGCACGGCGAGAAAGAAATGCAAGAACTCGTCAACGATTTGAAAGAATAAAATTAGCCCCGCCGATTTTGAAAATCGGCGGGGCTGTTCGTTGCGTTAACCAACTCGAAAGCCTTAAAAATATAAAATAGCGAGCGCTAAAAGGAATGCGATGAGAATCGTTGCGATCAATACGCCCATACCAATCAAAATTTTATATCCGACGGATTTCGTTCTTTTCATAAGATACAGCGAAGTGATCGCGGAAACTCCGCCAATCGCCCCGCCGATTGCTCCGCCGATCACGGGGAAAATCATGCAAGCGGTAGGATTGTTTCCCCAAATCAACAAAAAGATCAAAGGGAACATGGCGAGAAGGAGTTCGTACCATTTGGGTGGAGAAATCATTTTCACTTCTTCCGCGCCGAAAAATAAGGTTAAACCGGAAAGATAGTTGCCTTTTAGTATGACGGTTTTACCGTCAACTTCAAACTCTTTTTTGGAAACGGGTTTTGCCTCGATTCCGTTTACCGTCAAAGTTCTTTTGCTCGTCCAAAAGCTTTCGCTGTAAACGATTTCGCCGTAAGTCGGGTGTTGTATGGTTTCTTTCATTTTTTTTCCTCCGTTCTTGACTCTTTCCCGTATTATATCATAAAAGGAATATTTCGTCAAGTATAATTATATCATAAAAGAAATATTTTGTCAAGCGTAATATCTATACGAATAATCGTCCGCCCGAAATAGGGCGGACGATTATATTTAGAGCAAAGTGCCGTCGAATTTTCTCGGGTTACGGTTGTACCGCCGTTTGTAGGCGCGGTAGAAGGTGGCGGGCGAATCGAACCCGCAAAGGGACGCGATATGTAAAACGGACAGTTTTGCGTTTTTCGGGTCGTTGAGCAAAAGCTCCGCTTGCTCGGCGCGCAGCTTGTTTACGAACGAGCGCAAATCCATTCTCAAATGCTTGGAAAGCAAACGGGAAATACTCGTTTTGGTGTAATTGAACTCTTCCGCGAGCGTTTCCAAAGTAATCTTTTGGCAGTAATTTTCATAGATAAACCGCATAATTTTGATAACCTGTTCTTGGGGAACGGAGGGCGTTACCAACTCGTATCCGTCCGCAATTTTCGCCAGGACGAGGTTGGAATGTCCTTTTTTTGCCAAGTTGGAAAGGGTCGTGTTGTTGTAAAAAGAGAACGGAATCCCTTTGAGTGTGGCGAGAATATCCGCGTTGTACGGCTTGTTCGTCAAGTGCGTTTGAGGAAATTGATTCCCGTATTCCGCCTTGAAATCGCTCAAATATTCGTTGCCGATAATCAACACGTTGACGAGCGTGTTTTCCGTTCTAATATACGAGTGTATCTCAAACGGATTGACGACGAACATTTCCCCCGCGTCGATATCGTAGAGCGTACCGCTTATTTCCGCTTGCATTCTTCCCGTGAGGACGAAATAAATTTCCATCGCCGCGTGGAAGTGCGCTTTGAAACCGAGATTTTCGTGTTGTTTGAGCAAGAACGCGCCAGGCGCGTCCGCGTGATAATCGTAATAGAATGCCATATTTTTAGTATAACAAAAAGAAAAAACAATGTCAACGCTTTTTTAGGCGAAAATGCATTTTTGAGAAAATTCTTGCGCTCATAGGGGTAGGTATGGAAAAATATGGCTACTTTTGATATATATTAGATTATTTCTGGGTTGCCTTTTTCCGTTTGCAAGTGCTATAATAAAAAGGTTAAAGGACGAAAATCACAAAAAAGTTCAAAATGGACATTTTTTGAGATGAACAGGATTATTTTTGAGTTGAAAAGCCCTCTGTTTGCGTGATAAAATAATTACACTTTATAATATAACTTTATAATATATAGGGTATATAGGCGTAAAAAGAATTTTTATGAAAGTGAAAGAAATTATCAAACGAATGAAAATAGAAGATAAGTTGCGATTGCTCACGGGCTACGACGGGTTCTCCGCCGTGCGATTAGACGGCGTTGCGACGGGCGTGCAAATGGCGGACGGTCCGAACGGCGTGAAAACGAAAGACGGAAGCGCCACCTGTTTTCCCTATACCTGTCTTATGGCTTCGTCTTGGGATAGAGAGAGCTGTTACGAGCTTGGAAAAATGCTCGGCGCGGAATGTAGAACGGCGGGCGTGGATTTGCTTTTAGGACCTGCAATCAATATCAAGCGCCATCCGCTTTGCGGACGGAATTTCGAGTATTATTCCGAAGACCCCGTATTGACGGGCGCGCTTGCTTCACGGTTCGTAAAAGGGATTCGGGAAGAGGGCACGGCGACCTGCGTAAAGCATTTTGCTTGCAATAACCAAGAAAACGGGCGTTGGGCGCTGGAATGTACGGTGGACGACGACACCCTGCGCAATTTGTACTTAAAGGCGTTCGAAACGGTGGTAACGCAAGCGAAACCCGATATGATCATGGCGTCGTACAGTAGCGTCAACGGCGTGCCCGCGACGGAAAACGCGTACCTTCTCAAAACGGTTTTGCGCGAAGAATGGGGATTTGAAGGCGTCGTCGTTTCCGATTGGTGCGCCGTGGAAAATCTCTCGTCGGCGTTCCAAAACGGTTTGGATTTGGAAATGCCGGGGAACGCAAAAATTACCGTTCCCGCGTTGCAAAAGGCAATGGAAAACGGCGTGCTTACGGAAGCGGAGATTGACGGGAAGATAGAACGGCTGTTACGCTTGGAACGCTTCGTAAAAGAAAAACCGCAAACGGCGACGGTTACGGACGGGGAAGTTTTGAGAAAGCGTACCGCCGAGGCGTTCGTGCTTTTGAAAAACGAAGGCGTTTTACCCCTTTTAAGGACGGAAAAACTGCTCGTAGTAGGCTGGCGGGCGGAAAGCCCGCGTATTCAAGGGGGCGGTTGCGCGGAGTTGAAGACGAAATCGCAATCTTCCCCGCTTGCGGAGATGCGCAAGTATAACGAAAATTGCGATTATATCCCCGCGTACGAGCTGTCCGCGGAAAAGCTTTCGGCGTTGAAAAAATACGATAAAGTCGTAGTATTCGTTTGCGTGTCCGACAAAAACGACAGCGAGGCGTTCGATAGAAAAGACATTTGCTTCCCCGCCGAGCAAACGGCGTGCGTAGAAACGCTTTGCCGTCACCACGAAAAGGTGGTCGTGGTAATGCAGAACGGTAGTGCGGTGGAAACGCGCTTCGCCGAAAACGCCAAGGGACTTTTGGAAACCTATTACGCGGGTAGTTACGGTGGCGGAGCGGTTGCCGACGCGCTGTTTGGGAAAACTTCTCCCGCAGGCAGACTTGCCGAGAGCTTCCCGCTTTCCCTTTCGCAAGTTTCCTCCAACGCCAACTTCGGTGCGAAGAAAAAAATCGTTTACGAGGAACGGGAGTTCGTGGGCTATCGCTATTATACGACCTACGGCGTAAAGACGGCGTATCCGTTCGGGTTCGGATTGACCTACTGCGACTTCAAAACGGAAGAAATCGAGATTAAACGCACGGGCGCGTACGAATTTGAAATTTCCTGCGTCGTCAAAAACGAATCGGCGTTCGACGGCAAAGAAACCTTGCAGGTGTACCTCCAATCCTTCTCGCCCTTCCAACCGAAACTAAGACTTCTCGATTTTTGTAAAGTAGCCGTGGAAAAGGGCGGTAAAAAACGAGCGGTTATACGGTTGGATAAATCGCACTTCGAGCGGTACGAAAACGGAAAGAAAATATTGCTAACGGGCAAATACGCCGTGTGTTTGGCAAAATCCTCGGAAGAGATTTTGGCGGAAGAGCGGGTAACGCTTGAAGAGGAAAACTTGTCTATCATCAACGAAAAAACACCGCTCGGATTCTTCCTTTGTAACGAGAAATACCGCGCGACGGCGTTGAAATACTTCGAAAAAGCGATTAAGGTTTGGGCGTTCGGCGACGAAAACGCGACGGGCGATTTCGAAAAAGAAGAATTTTTGAAAAATTCGGTATACAATATGCCTATGCGTTCGTTCGTGTATTTCGCAAACGGCGCGTTGGACGAGGAAAAATTGAAGAAAATCGTGGAAGAATTGAAAACTCTTTGAAAACGCGATAAAAAAATCACCCCGCGGGGTTGTTTGCTTTTACCAAAAGCAAACAAAAAAACTTTCATTGAAAAAATAAAAAATATATTTATCGGAGGATAAAATTATGAAGAAAAAATTGGCACTCTTATTGGCGGTTACGGCGCTTGCAACTTCTTGCTTCGTTGGCTGTAATCCCGACGATTCGGACGATATCGTGGAAGAAATCGACGCAACCAAAACGCAACTTTACGTGGCGAATTACGACGGTGGCGTAGGTAGCGATTGGCTCACGAAGTTGAAGAAATCCTTTGAAGAGGATTACGCGGAAGTTTCCTTTGAAGAAGGGAAAAAGGGCGCGCAGCTCATTCTTGATGCGAGTACAGCGAACCACGTAGACTCCATTTCCACGGAAATCTACAACGTCATTTTCTCGGAAAGCGTTGCCTATAACCAGCTTGCTGCATCCAATAAATTGCTCGATATTTCCGATATCGTAACGGAAACGAATGCCGACGGTAAGACGATTGAAAGCAAACTCACCGATCATCAACGCCGTGCTTTGACGGCGGTGGACGGCAACTATTACGCGCTTCCCCACTACGAATACTACCCCGGCGTTACTTACGATAAAGTGGTGTTCAACAAAAAGCAACTGTATATGAAACAAGGTGGCGGTTGGACGAACGCGTCGGGTAAGCTTTCGGCTGGTCCTGACGGTAAGAGCGGTACGCTGGACGACGGTTTGCCCGCAACGCACGAAGAATTCTTTGCGCTTTGCGATCAAATGGTGAAAGTGGGCGTTACGCCGTTTATCTATTCGGGTATGTACGAGGGGTACATGGATATGCTTCTCGAAGGCTTAATGGTTTCCTATTTGGGTCGCGACCAACTCGAACTTGCGTTCTCGTTCGACTCCTCGAAGGGCGGTACGCTTTCGGGCGAAGACCTCGTGAAAGCGGAAATTATTACGGGCTGGAACGGCAACGCGCCGATCGTGGAAGAAAAGACGATTACCACGCAAACGGGGTATCTCACCTCTTCGTTCGCGGGTAAGTATTACGCGCTTGAATTCGTGGAAAAGCTCGTAAAGAACAAGGATAAATATTTTAGCGAAAAAATCAATTCCGTACTTTCGCACATAGACGCGCAGGAAGAATATATCATGAGCGACTTGGAAAACGAGCCGATCGGTATGTTGATTGAAGGTTCGTTCTGGTACAACGAGGCGAAAGCGGCGTTCGTTCGTTCGGTAGAAGCGTACGGCGAAGACGCGGAGGGCAGAGATTTTGCGTGGATGCCGTTGCCTACCAAGGTGAGCGGTAGCGTGACCGAGGCAAACGGCGGGGACTTCTATCTCGTAGACGAAACCTATTCCTACGCCTTGATCAACGCGAATATTAAAGACGATCCCGCGCTCGTGAACTTGGCGAAAACCTTCTTGCAATACGCGTACACGGACGAAAAACTTCAAGAATTTACCACGACGAGCGGTTGCTATAAGGGCTTGAACTACACGCTTACGAAAGACCAGTACGACGGCTTGGATAATTTCTATAAATCAATTACCGATCTTCGTGGCGACGGTACGAACGTGGTTCGTCCTATTTCGGATAACAAGATTTACATCAACTCGGAATTGAATTTCAAATTTATGCACAACTCTTCCTTCGGCTCGCACGTGAACGGCAAGGAATATCTCGTTGCGCTTACGGCAATGAAATCGAGCGGTATTAGTGCGAAAGATTACTTCGAGGGTATGCGTGTTACGCAAAGCACCTGGAATAGCCTGTATTCTAAATATTTTAATTGACGGGAGTTGCTACGATGGCAAACAATGCTTCGAGAAAATTAAAAGAGCGGAATAGAAAGATATTCTATTGGTTGATGATTTCCCTGCCGTTATTGCAGTTTTTCATCTTCTATATTTGCGTGAATATCAATTCGCTCATATTGGCGTTCAAGAGCTATTCGGTAACGGAGGGGGAAAGCTTCGTATTCCTTGATAACTTTGCCACGGTTATTAAGGCGATATTCAAGGATACGAGCATTTCCACGGCGTTTACAAACTCCGCTATCGTATGGTTCGTGGGGCTTTGCGTCGGCTCGACGCTCGCGCTGTTCTTTTCCTTTTACGTATACAAAAAGTACTTCGGGAGCGGGCTGTTTAGAGTCATGCTGTTCATGCCCCAAATCATTTCGAGTATCGTACTCGTTATCATGTTTCGCTACTTCATGGTGTACGCGCTCCCTGAATTTTTAGAACCGTTCGGCACGAAAGTACCCGACCTTTTGGCTGACCCGAATACGGCGTGGGGAACGATTCTTTTCTACACGCTTTGGACGGGGTTCGGTACTTCCACCATGATGTACGTGGGCGCGATGAACAACATTTCCGACTCTATCGTAGAGTATGCGAAATTGGACGGCTTCACCCCCATGAAAGAGTTTATCTTTATCACCGTGCCCATGGTATTCCCGACGGTAAGCACCTTTATCACGGTAGGGCTTGCGGCGGTGTTCACCAATCAAATGGCGCTCTATCAATTTTACGCCGGTAACGCCGAACCGCAACTTTGGACGGTGGGGTACTACCTGTACGTGAGCGTGCAAAAGGCGGGCAACGCGGAATATCCTTACCTTTCCGCGTTCGGTTTGGTGCTTACGTTTATCACCGCACCCGTTACGCTTATCGTGAAGAAATTGCTTGAAAAATACGGACCGGGGGTGAACTAATCGTGGAAAAAGAAAAATTTAGCTGGAAAAAATTCTTCCAGAAATTGGAAATTTCGCCCTTTAAGATCGTGGGGCTAATCGTGTTGGCGTTGTACGCGCTGTCCATGCTCGCGTTGATATATTGGGGACTTACCACCGCGCTTAAAACGCAAATGGAGTTTCGCGTAAACAAACTCGGCTTGCCCAAGGGTATGCCTTGGGAATGGGAGTGGAGCAATATTTTCTACGTATTCTCCAACTTCAAAATTTACATCAATACGGCGACGGAGGCGAATAAGCCGATCAAGTTTGGCGCAATGCTTCTCAATACGGTCGTTTACGCGGGCGGTTGCGCGGTGATTTCCGCTGTCGTTACCATGGTTATGGCGTACATGACGACGAATTTCGAATACCGTATGAGCGATATTATCACGAAAATCGTTATTATCACCATGATTTTGCCGATCGTCGGGGCGTATCCCTCGGAAATGCAAATCTTGAAAACGCTCGGCTTGTACGACACCCGCTTCGGCTCGTGGGTACAAAAGTTCAACTTCCTCGGTATGTATTTCCTCGTATTCCAAGCGACTTTCAAATCCATGTCCAAAGAGTTTTCGGAAGCGGCGAGTATCGACGGGGCGTCGGAATTACAAATTTTGCTTTTGATCGTATTCCCGATCGTGAGAAACACGCTGTTCACGATTATCATATTGAACTTCGTTGCGTTTTGGAACGATTATCAAGCTCCGCTTTTGTACTTCCCGTCCTTCCCTACGCTTGCGTTCGGCTTGGATTTCGTCACTCGATACGGCGGAAACAAAATGAGTATCGTGCCCATGAAAATGAGCGGTGCGCTCGTGATTTTGTTGCCGATTTTGATTATCTTCCTCGTGTTTAGAAACAGGATTTTAGGCAACGTGACGATGGGTGGCGTGAAAGAATAAACTTTGGACAAAAGTAGTATTTCCGTGGACGGAAATACTAACGAACGGTTATATTTGTGTTATTATATAGTTAATAAAACTTTGCGCGGGCACTGCACGGCTCGCGCAGGGGAAAGGAAAAAAAGAAAATAAAAAGGAGAAAAAGAATGAAAAAGAAAACGGTCTTAAAAGGACTGCTTTGCGCAACGCTTTGTTGCGTCGCCGTCGGCGGTGCGATTACGCTCGCACGGCTTTCGGGCGGTGAATCGGTCGCGGCGTTGGAAGAGGCGTATTCCAAAAATCAAACGGTAGAAATCCCGCAAAAGAAAATCACCGTCGGCGATACGGAGTACGATTCCACGGCAATGATCGTCTATCCCGACGGTAGCTCGTACACCGTTAGGAACGGAAAAATCGAGGTGTTAGACGCGGGCTTGTACACGGTCGTATACTATACGGTCGTGGACGGTAAATATTACGAAGAACGCGAAACCTTCACCGTAAAAGAATCGGCGGTTTCGTTTGACGGCAAGAAATCGTCGTGGGAGTACGGCGCGCACGAAAAATACGCGACGGATAAAAACGGTATCGTCGCGCGTATCGCGCCCAACGAAACGCTCTCTTATAACGGTATCGTCGATTTGAACGAATTCGACGGCGAAGCGGTATTTAGTATGTTCTGTACGCCGGCGACGCTCGGCACGGAGGACGCGAGTCGTATCACCGTTACCTTCACCGATATTTACGATTCGAACAATTTCGTACGGGTAGCGTTAAAGCGTTATATCCACTCGGGCGATTGGGCGCACCTCAGTACGTACATACAGGCGGGCGCGAACGGACAAGAAATGGTCGGGCTTGAACCGAGCACGGAGGCAAACACGATTGTAGTCAACGGCTCGCGATATCATAAATTCCAAGACGGCTATTACGGCGTATATATTCCCTATTCAATTTCGGGGTATTTGAATCCAAACGAGGAGATTGGGGATAAAGAGTTTAAGCTGTTTTGGGATTACGAAAACAAAGCGATTTACACGGGCAACGGCAGTATGAAAAAGCTCGTTACCTATCTCGACCACCCGCTTTGTCACGAAACGGCTTGGGAAGGCTTCACGACGGGCGAGGTATTCGTTTCCGTAAACGCGACCAGCTATCAAAACGCGACGCTCGATCTCGTCGTAACGAAGATCGGGAATCACGATCTTTCCGTAGGTGAAGTGGAAGTAGACCGCGCGCCCTCTATTTCGGTGGACTACGCGGGGCACGAGAAAGGGGACTTGCCCAAGGCGGTGAAAGGCGTACCGTATACGCTCTTTAACGCGTCCGCGTGGGATATCTACGAGGGCAATATTTCCGTATCGGCGGAAGTGTACTTCGGTTATTACGGTACGAACGCGTATCGCGTGCCCGTAAAGGACGGCAAATTTACGCCCGACGAAGAGGGTGCTTACACGATCGTGTATACGGCGAAAAACGCGTTCGGTTTGAAGGCGGAATATCCCGTGAACGTGCAAACGGTCAACGCGACGGACACGATTGAAATTGAGCTTGTAAATCCTTTGCAAAACGCCGTTTCGGGCAACGAAGTGCGAGTGGCGGATTCGTACGCGGTCAAACACGCGTTCGGCAACAGTAGCGTGGATATCGTGGCTACGCTCAAATCCAATCCCGAGATTAGCTATAAAATAGACAAAGACGCGCTTACCTTCACCCCGCTGTACGCGGGCGTTTACGAGGTGGCGTTCACCGCACGCGATTACGTGTTGCAAGCGCAAGAGAAATTCGAGATTTCCGTCACGGCGAAGCAAGAACCGTATATCGCGTCCGAAATCGTATTGCCCAAGCTCTTTATCGAGGGGAATACCTATCGATTGCCGACGGCGGTATACGGCTACGATCTTTCGAGCGGTGCGCCAAAGCAAGCGACTTGCACTTTGGAGGTGAAAGAGGACGGCAAAGGCGTGAGCGTTACCAAAGACGGCGTTTACACGGTGGGCGAGGCGAAAACTATTACCGTTTCTTATTCCGTGAGCGCGGGCAGTAACAAAACGAGCAAATCGTTTGAAATTCCCGTGCGTTCGGTAAGAAACGCGGACGGCGAGCTTGATATTACGAAATATTTCGTTTACGACTCCGATTCCGCGAGCGTCGTGGCGGACGACGATTGCGCGTATTTGCGCTTTAACGAGGATACCGTGTTCGAGTTTATCAACCCTTTGCGCGCGGATTCCTTCTCCGTAATGTTCTTCCCGTCTACCCCCAACTTCACCGCGGTGGATATCTATTTGTCGAGCGTGCAAAACACGTCGCAAAAGGTGAAAATTACCGTGAAAAACGAGGGGAATTTGCAGGTGTTTGTCAACGGCAAATATAAGACGCAATACGCGGTTTCGTTCGCGGATTTTGCCGAATCTTCCATGCAACTCGAATACGAAGGGGATACGGTTACGCTCAACGATAAGTCGTTCACTTTGGATTCGTATATAAACGGCGAGAAATTTGAGGGCTTCGAGGGCGAGCTTGCCTTCTCGATGGGCATGAGCTCCGTTTCGGGCGCAAGCCAAGTGACCTTCGTAAAATTGAACAACCAATATTTCTATAACTTCACGGGCGACTTGATCGAACCGCAGTTGAGTCTTGAAAGAATGGTCGGCGAAAGAGATACGGGCGAAAAAATCACTTTGAAACCCGCGACCGTGTACGACGTGCTTTCGGGCTACGTACCGCATACTTACTCGGTAACGCTTCCCGACGGTACTTACGGGAAAGCGGACGACGGCACGGTGCTCGACGGCAAGCAGGACACGCAAAAAACCTACGTGTTTACTTTGACGGATTTCGGTCGGTATTCGGTGGTTTACCTTGCGCAAGACGGTAGCGGAAACGCGCTTCGTTATACCTACTCGGTGTACTGTGCGGATTCCGTATTGCCGAGCGTCACGATTGAAAGAACTTCTATGACGGCGAAAGTCGGCGTTATCGTCATTCCTAAAATCGTTTCCATGAGCGACAATATCACGCCGACGGAATCGCTTCAAGTACAAACGACCTTGCTTTTGCCGAGCGGTAAAATGATTGCGCTTCTCGGCAACGCGTTCGAGGCTACGGTTGCGGGCGAATACGTGGTATATTATAACGTATTCGACGAAATGGGACACTTCACGCAAGCGAAGTGCGTCATCACCGTAACGGAATAAGGAGGTAAATTATGAAAAAGATAAAAGCTATTTCTTTGCTTTTGGCAGCGTTGCTTTTGTGCGGTGCGTGTAAGGGAGGGGACGAGTCGTCCAATTCGGGCGTAGTGACGCCCGAGGGCACGACGACGGTGACTCCGCCGAATAATTACGAGGACGGCACGCACGATTCCGTCGTGGAAAACCTCGACGGGTATATCGTTAAGGACGGCAGAACGGAATACGTAATCGTCATTCCCGAAAACGCAGGTTCGTATCTTTCCTTCGCGGCGAGCGAAATACAAACGCTCGTGCACGAAGCGACGGGCGTGGAAATTCCCGTCGTAACCGATAGCGATTCCCGTGCGACGGCAGACGCGAAAATTATCTCCGTAGGCGAAACGGAAGCGTTCAAGTCGGCGAATATCGCTTTGGATAAGGACGAGCTTGGCTCGGACGGCTATAAGGTCGTGACGGTGGGGGACGATATCTTCTGCTGTGGCGGTAGCGAATACGGCAGTATGTTCTCCGTGTACGAAGTACTTAATTACACGCTCGGGTTCAAGCAATACTATTACGATTGCTACACGCTCAACACCACGCCCGTAATGCCGTTGAAAAACTTCAATATAACGGAAATCCCCGATTTCGCGTTCCGCGCGCCATCCTCGGGTTATCACACGGTAGACGCCACGGTGGCAAGGCGTATGCGTATCCACGACGTAGGCTGGCCTACGGTCGGCGGTAGAGAGTGGCACAACTCGATTCATTGGATACCCTACGACGAGGCGCACCCCTATTGGTGGGCGGACACGAAGGACGAAATTTGTTTTAGCGCGCACGGCGACGAAACGGAATATGCGCTCATGTTGGAGCGCGCGCTTGAAACCTTCAAGGAAGTGTACGCGGGTATGCCACACATGACCGCAATCACCTTCACGCAACAGGATATTAATAGTTGGTGTACCTGCGCGACTTGTACGGAATACAAAAAGATATACGGTACGAACAGCGCGGTTATGATTCTGTTCATGAACGATTTGAGCGAAATGATGGAAGCGTACGTTACCTCGTTGCACGAGGACGACCCTAATTTCGTATACGATATCGACTTGCTTTTCTTCGCGTATAACTCGACGACGAACGCGCCCGTGAAAAAGAACGAGGACGGCACTTTCTCGCCTATCGACGATAGTATGATTCTCGGCAAGAACGTCGGCGTATACTACGCGCCTATCTACCTTGATTATACTTCGGGCATTTACGAAAAAATCAACCAAGTATATCACGACAACGTATTGGGTTGGGCTGCGCTTACGGACACGATTTATTTGTGGACCTATTGCACGAACTTCTTCTACTATTTGTTGCCCTACGACAATTTCAACCATATGCAGGAGCTCTTCCAATTCCTCGCAGAAAACAACGCGTACTACCTGTTCAACCAAGGACAGTACAACCGTGAAATTATAGGTCAAACGGGTTGGGGTAACTTGAAATCCTTCCTTGATTCGCAACTCAAATGGAACGTGAACGCCGACGTGGGCAAGCTCACGAACGATTTCTTCGACGCCATGTACGGCAAGGCTTCGGATACTATGAAAGAACTCTACTATTCCATGCGTTCGTACCTTCTTAAATTGCACGACGAAGAAAAATACGCGGGCAATTTCAGCGTGTATAACAGAGCGCTTAAAAGCGAGTATTGGCCCTATTCCTTGGTAAAACAATGGATGGGATATATCGACGAGGCGCTTTCCAAGGTGGAGAGCTTGAAGCTTTTCGATCCCGCGAAATACGAAAAGGTATACGGACATATCGTTTGCGAACGCTTGACCTTGCTCTATATTATAACCGAACTGTATCAAAACAAGCTTACGCCCGACTACTATGCGTGGGCAAAAGCGACGCTTGCAAGCGATTGCGCGTTGGTCGGAATGGGCAAATATAAGGAATAAGGAGGAAAAAAGATGAAAAAAGTAACTTTTTGGAAACTTTTGGCGTTGACGCTTGCGTTTGCGGCGGCGGGCACGGTCGTCGCTTGTAAAGACGACGATTCGTCTTCGAGTAGCTCGGGCGATTCGACCGTCGAAACGCAGAGCAGTATCGAGTTGAGCAAGACCATGCTCACCCTCGATTTGCTCGAAGAGGCGACGCTGTTTGCGGAAACTGAAAACCTCACGGGCGCGCTCGTTTGGAGTTCGTCCAACCCCGAGGTTGCAAGCGTGGACAACGGCAAAGTAGTTGCCATCAAAGAAGGCACGGCGATGATTACCGTCGTTTGCGGGGAATACCAAGCGCAATGCGTCGTCACGGTCGTGGCGAGTGGCGTGCGCCACACTTTGGAAGTGACGGGCACGGAAAAACCGTTGAGTATTCTTAAAGGCAACACTTTCCCGCTTGCACCCGTACTCGCCTATAAAGGCGAGGAGGTGGACGCTTCGTTTACCTATTTGTACGAGGGGGATACCGTTTCCGTATCGGAAGAGGGCGAAATCACCGCGCTTAAAGCGGGTGAAACGGAAGTGACGGTAAAAGCCGTTTGGGGTACTTTCGTGGAATACGCGGTCGTCAAGGTGCAAGTAGTGCTTGATTCCGCAATCGTAGCCGATCGCTCGGAGATTACCTTGAAATCGAGAGATAAAATCGGTGAAACGCTTAATTTCACGGTCAAGGTAGACGGACAAACGGTGCAATCGCCCGTTTTGAGCTACGAGTACGACGATACGCTTATTTCCGTATCGCAAAGCGGTGCGATCACGAACGTGACCGACCAAACGACGGAAACCTACGTCACGGTGAAGTATACGGACGGCGAGACGGAGCTTTTGACGCGCGTGAAAATCAACCTCGAACTTGAGATTCTCGATAAGACGGACGAATTTGATTCCTACCGTTTCGTTGCTTCGAAGTATTGTGCGGGTAGCACGTTTGAGGATTGCTTCGGCGACGGTTCGAAGGTAACGAAAGTCTTTGACTCGACGGATTTGAAAACGAATCTTTTGAACGCGAACGGTGCGCTCGTATTTGGCGCGAACACCTACGGCGAACGCACTTGGGTGGTTTACGGCGACAACGGCTACGCCTGCTACGTCAAAGGCGTGCTTATCACGGCGGAAATTTCCACGGCGCAACAGTTTGCGGAAATTTTCCTTGCAGGCGCATCCGTTGGCCATTCTTCCGTACCCGAGGAAACCTACTATTGCGGGTACTACGTCCTCACGGCGGATATCGATATGAACGGAATGTCGTGTTCGAGCAAGCATAAATTCTATCACGACCTCGCGTATTTCTCGCCCGTAGACAATGCAGGCTTTAACGGCGTGATCGACGGACAGGGACATACGGTAAAGAACTTCTCCCTCAACGGCAGTAACGCGAGCCTGTTCGGTACGATCGGCAAAGAGGGTGTGGTGAAAAATATCGGCTTTATCTTAAAATCCGCGCAAGGCTTGGCAAGTGGCGTAATTGCCGTCAACGGCTTCGGTACGGTGGAGAACGTCTTTATTGCGGGCGACTTGTCCAAAGAAATCTTCCCTTCGACCTACTTCGGCGGTTTGATTTACGCACCCAACGGCGCGACGATTAAAAACTGCGTATCGTATATCACGGGCGTTTTGTACGAAGAAGGCAGGGCGGGTTCCATGATCGGTTGGCTTCCCGGCGATTGCAAGTTTGAAAACTGCTACGCGGTATACGGCGACAATATGACTACGAGTTACACGAGCGAAGGTTTGAATTATTACAGCGTGCTCGAATACGAATGGATAGACAATTACGATTATACGGGCTACGAATCCTCCCTTTGGGATACGAGCGGTTCGATCCCCGTGTTCAAGACGGCGAAGAGCGAATTTGATCAATTGAAAAAGCTCGCCGTTATGAACGTGCCCACCCTTTCCGCGACGGAAGGCGAAGCGATCCTTTTCAGCAACGTATCGAAGCAGAAATCCGTTCGAATCACGAAAGCAAACGGCGGGGTGTACACGGGCGCAACCTTCGCTTCGGCGGACACCAAAGTGGCGGTTATCTCGCCCGACGGCGTTTTGGCGGGTCGCGGAGCAGGTAAGACGACAATCACCGTCACGCCCGCAAGCGGTAGCCCGATAGAACTTACCGTTCGCGTATACGAGTACCATGAAATTGGCACGGTAGAAGCGTTTATAAACGCGTTCACGACCGAGCATTACGGCGCTTCGGCGGGTACGACGGATATCGCGGGGAATAGCTACTACGGCGCGTATCAATGGTACGCCCTTACGGCGGATCTCGATTTCGCTAGAAAGGCAGTTACCTGCCGTTGGCCCGCGTTCGTCGGCGACGCGAAAGACAACGCAGGCTTCTACGGCGTATTCGACGGGCAAGGTCATACGATTAGAAACTTCGACGACGCGTGGTTTGATAACGAAATTGACAAAATGAGCAATACCTCTTTCTTCGGCACGATCGGTAAAGAGGGCGTGGTGAAGAACGTGGCGTTTATTCCTACGTGTTATTTCGCGTGCCCCGCGGGCGTGGTTGCTTACAACGTCTTCGGTACGCTCGAAAACGTGTTCGTTGCTTACGAGCACGCAAGCGAAGACTTCAAACCGGGCAAGTTCGGCGCACTCGCCTACGCGGCGGACGGCGCGACGGTGAAAAACTGCGTAGTCTATATGGGCGGTTTTGCAAACAAAAACGCAAACGCAAGCCCGTTTATCGCGAGCATAAAGAACACCACGGTGGAGAATTGCTACGTGGTATGCGGTGAAAACGTATCCGCGCCGAGCGGTATTAACGGACTCACCGTGTACGACGAGGACGAATACCAAACGCAAACCTACGATTATACGGGCTTTGACAGCGCGATTTGGTGCTTGGACGGTAGCTTGCCCGTTATGCATAGCACGCTTGCGCAGTTCGATATCGACGCGACCAAGACGGCGATTTTGGCGGACGAAACGATCACCGTTTCGATTGGCGAATTTGAAAAGGGTTACGCGATTATCACGGCTTCCGCGGGTACGCTCACGAAAGAGCCCGTAACGGAGAAAACCGCCTATTCGTTCGTGGCGGAAAAAACGCTTTGCGGAGCGGATATTACGTTCACCTTCTATATGTTCGGTTGCGTGGCGGATACGCTCGTCGTGACCGTGGAGAAAATGGAAAACACCATGGAACTCAACGCGTTCGAGGCGAATATCTTCACGAACAAGGACGGCGGTAAGACTTGGCAAATTTTGGGTAAAGACGGCACGGCGCTCGTCGGCGCGCAATACGCGTCTACGAATATAGCGGTGGCGACGGTAGATTCGAACGGTTTGGTAACGGCGGTAGGCACGGGTAGAACGGCGATCAACGTCGTATCCGACGCGGGCGTTGCAAGCGTAGAAATAAAGGTGTACAACTACAACGAAATTTCCACGCGCGAACAGTTTATAAACGTGTTCACCGTAACCAACTACGCGAACCCGATCGTGTCGACGGCGGTGGCGGAGGATACGCGCTGGGGCGATTACGAATGGTACGCGCTCACAGCGGATATCAACTTCGAAGCGTACGCAATTTCGACCAAGCACGCGCCTTACGATCCCGCCGTGCGCGTAGCTTCGGACGTCGCGGGCTTCCAAGGCGTATTCGACGGACAAGGACACGTGCTTAAAAACTACGATATGTATATGCACGGCACTTCGCTCTTTGGTACGCTTGGCAAAAACGGCGTTATCAAGAATATCGCGCTCATGCCTAAGATGTTCTACGGGCAGGCGTTTGGCGTGCTTTGCTACTCCGCGTTCGGTACGTTTGAAAACGTGTTCGTTTCGATGGATATGCAAATCTCCGCGTTCGAAAACTACAACTTCGGCGTTATGTCGTATTGGAGCGACGGTGCGACCTTCAAAAACTGCGTAGTGTATTTAGGTGGCGTAGGGGTTGCGAATAAGACCAACGGCTTCGTACAGGAAGGTAATAACAAAGGCACGTTCGAAAACTGCTACATGGTTTACGGCGTGAATACGGTCAAACCCGCCGATATCAAGGGCGTTACCTACTACACTCTTGAAGAGTATCAAAGCGCGAGCTACGATTATACGGGCTACGACGAAACGCTTTGGGATATTTCGAGCGGTTTACCCGTCATGAAGAGCACGCTTTCCTTCCTCACGCTCACGCCCTCGAAGACGACGGTGCAAAAAGGCTCGACCTTCACCGCAACCGTGCCTTATCTCAACGCTAACCAATACGAGATCAAGATCACGGGCGACGCGAAGGCGGTAGATAAGAAGGAAAACGATCCTCCCAACGCGTCCACGGTACACACCTTCGAGGTGCTTGCGAACGCTTCGGGTAAAATCACGCTGGATCTGTACGCGTACGGCAGATTGGTAAAGAGCGTGGAAATCACGGTTGCATAAGCAATACAAAAATAAGGCGCACCGACCGTAAAACGCTCACATTCGGTCGGTGCGCCCGAAGATAAAAGTAATAAATTTGGAGGCAAAAAGATGAAAACATCTAATTACAGCACTCCCGAGTTAAAAATTCGGGTATTTGCAAATGAAGACGTAATCACTTCGTCTTCGAGCGACAACGTAGGGGGAATCCCCGAGGGTTGGAACGACATAGGAGGTGGATTCTAATGAAAAAAAGTAGAATGATCGCTTATGCGGCGCTTGCGTGCACGCTTGCTATCGGTGGCGGTATCGCGGCGGTAAACTTTGCGGGTGCGGACTCCGCTCCCGTGTTGGAAGGCTTGAAAATGTTGGACGGCATGTCGATTCGTATGGGCGAGCCCCAAGGCTTGCGTTTCACGGCGAAACTCGATATGACGGACGCACAGTACGAAGAAAGCGGAATCGTGGAAATGGGTACGGTTCTTATGCCCGAGGCGGGCGTAACGGGTGAGCTTACCGTAGACGAAACGAGCGGTACGGCAACCGCGTTGACGATCAAAACGGAGAAGTGGATCGACGAAGAGGACGAAAATTCCAGATCGTACAACAGCGTACTCGTAAACACGGGTGAAACGGGCGCGTTCCCCGAAGCCTTCTATAACACGCCGATCTCGGCGAGAGCGTATGCAAAATACGCGGACGGTAGCTATAAGTATTCCGAAAACACCGTAACGAGAAGTATTTCCTACGTAGCGAAATTCTTCCAAGTGAGTGAATTGAACGGCTATAACAATCCATTGATTACGACGCTTGCGGCGGCTGCGGATGAAAATTCCAGCCTTACCCTCAACGGCGGGGAAGCCCTTTCCGTTGGGAATACGGACGGCTATCAAGCAAGCTTCAAGGTCGGCGGTATGGAAGTAGTTGCTACGGACGAAATCGAGGTTGATTGGAGCAAAGAGGGCGACGCGATTACCGTCGATAAAAACGGTCTTGTAAGCGTTGTGCAAAAGGGTACGGCTACCCTTAAAGCAACGGCGACCGTAAACGGCAATACGCTTGAAAAGACGGTTTCCGTAACGGTAAACGCTCCCACGAAACAGGTAAACGAAAAATATTTCGTAATCCGTCAAACGAACGATAACGGCGAAACGGTTGTCAACGATTTCACCTACGAATTGGCGAGCACCGAAGTAGAATCGGTAACGCTTGCGGGTAACGAACTCGACACCAGCTTGTACGCGGTAGAAGGCAACGCAATCTCCGTACACGGCGAAGCGTTCGTCGGTTTGGATAAGAGTGATTACTTTGAAGTACCGCAAACGCTCGTGATTGAAACGGCGGGCGAAACGGTAGAAGCTACCTTCGGTTCTATCATTACCTTCGCAATCACCAAGGCAAGCGACGTACATACGGGTGACACAAGCAAAGCCGCTCCCTTCATGGCGGCAGGCGGTTTGGCTGACGGCGTAAGAAGCGCTTCCCAAGGCGCTTGGGGCGGTAACTTCATTCTCATGAACGATATCGACTTCGATTTCGCAACGATTGCGCACAACGCGCCTTGCTTCAACATCGGTATCGGTGGAGGCTCGGGCTTTGCGGGTATTTTCGACGGGCAAGGTTATACGTTCAAGAACTTCCGTCTTGCGGACGATAACAACTCCTTCTTTGGTCAAATCGTTGGCGGTTCGGTAATCAAAAATACGAAATTTATCGGTTTCCGTACGTCGGGTAGTGCATTATATCATTCCAACCTCGGTTTGTTCGACTGTTGCTACGGCACGGTGGAGAATATTTACGTGGACGGCGTTGCGGACGATACTTCGCCCGTGCTCGGCTACTTTGCGTCAGGCTCTCGGCTCGTTAATTCGACGATCTACGTTGGTGGTGGCGACGCGGCGTACTCTTCGACGACCTCCGTATTCATAGTCTTGGGTAGCGCGGATATGACGGGTACGACGATTTACACGCCGTACGGCACGCCTGAAACCAACGCGACGGTTGAAAAATGGTCGGGTAGCTACCACGCGTTGAAAGTGGACGCGGAAGACGGCACGCTCGAAGACAATCCTTTCGTGAAAGAAGTGAAAGGTACTTCGCTCGTTTCCGTTAAAATGCTCACTTCAAGCGGTGCAGTGGATATGACCTCTCTTTCCACGTTTGCAGACGGCAAAGTGACCGTAGACGTAGAAGATAAGGGCGTGTACGCTGGTTCTGGCAATCAAAATACGTACCTCGGCAGAGGCAGAATTATTCAAATCAAGACGAACGAAGAAACCCTTTCTTACACGCAAGACCTTGTAACCTACGCAATCGACGATATTAGCGATATGCAAAAGGGTACGGCTTCCAAGGCAAGATTCTTGCAAGTGATGGAATCGGCTACGAGAAGCTACGTAGCGCTTGCGAACGATATCCTTTGCGAAACGCCGACCGTTGCGCAAACGGGTGGCGATTGCTTTAACCGCACTGGTAGTTACGATGTTTTGCTGCAATACAGCACCTTCGACGGACGCGGTTACACCGTGGATAACATGAAGCTGTATGCGGACGCGACGACGTGGAGCTCCTTCTTCGGTTCTGTAAACGGTACGGTTATGAAGGACGTAAGCTTTACGAACATTACGCAATGTGGCGGTTACAGCTACGGCTTCTTTGGTGGAAACTCTGCTGCGATTATGAAGAATGTCTTCGTTGAAGGAACGGCAGGTGTAGGACCTTCGGAAGCGGACATCGCGGTAGTTGGTGCGTTTAGGCAAGGGAGTGATATTAGTGATTGTACGTTCGTTGTTAGAGCACCCGAGGGTGAAACAAACTTAAGCATGGAGAAAGCGATTAAATCTTACGACAGCGTAGCGAAGAGCTTTACTACGGTGAAATTGTACACCGATTATGCTGTTAGCAGTTTGTTTACCTTCGGAACGAAGGGTTCGATTGATGAATGGAACGCTTTACAACAATAAAGAAAGAGAGGTAGGAGAGAAATCTCCTTAAAAACGATTTCGGTGAGCGGAAAGCGTTAAAAAAGAGCGGGTGCTTGATTTTCAAGCATCCGCTTCCTCATTTTATATATAGAGTTAATACACTATCGTTTCGACGTTTTTTTGTTTGTAATAACTTCGTTTCAAAAACTTAACCATGGTTAAGTTT
>JAFQGG010000054.1 GCA_017415505.1 Clostridia bacterium | reverse complement strand
CCAAAACTTAACCATGGTTAAGTTTTGGGAACAAAAAACCGCCCCGAAAACGCAACTCTACTGTGCGTAGAGTGGGCATTTTAAGGCAAAATAAAAACTTAACCATGGTTAAGTTTTTAGAAAAGAGTTGGTGAGAGCAAAAAAGCTGTCAAAACGGCGGTGTAGTAACCCAAAACGGAATGATAGATGATGGCTATATCGAAGCCCGAAAAGAATTTTCGCCTACAAAATACGGTGCAATCCGTCGCAAATCGTTCGGTTACATACCCCGCGGGTATGCGCCCTCGCGATTTGTTCGTCTTGCTTGCATTTTCCAACGGCGAAATGCTACGCGAATCCATTTCGGGTTTCGACATAACCATTTAGGTGCAGGCTTAGCCTGCCCATGGTTAAGTTTTAATGAAATTCGGCTATGCCGAATGAAATCCGCCTTTGGCGGGTGAAACCCCAACGCAATGAAATTTTGCGTTGCAAAATGGCAGGCTAAGGCTGCACCTAATTTTATTCTTGGTGGGTGTAGCTTACCGCCGTTTCGACGGCTCGTTTGCTCGCACCAACAAAAAAAGGAGAATACGTTATGACGAAAATCGTTATCGACGCCATGGGCGGAGATTTTGCGCCCACGCAACAAGTGCTCGGCACGGTGGACGCGCTCAAACAAGATAAAGACCTCTACGCAATTCTTTGCGGGGATAAACCGCAAATCGAAGCGGTGCTTGCCGATTGTAAGTACGACAAATCCCGTTTGGAAATCGTACATACCACGGAAGTCATCACCATGGAAGAAATTCCCACGAAAGCGGTGAAAACGAAAAAGGATTCCTCGCTCGTCGTGGCGTTCCGTATGCTCAAAGAGGGCAAGGCGGACGGACTCGTGTCTTCTGGCTCGACGGGTGCGGTGCTCACCGCGGGCGTGTTGATTCTCGGTCGGCTCAAAGGCGTTTCCCGTCCCGCGCTCTGTCCCGCCGTTCCCAATTACAGGGGCGGGGCTACCTTCATTTGCGACTGCGGAGCGAACCTCGAATGTAAGACGGTCAACCTCGTGCATTTCGCGATCATGGGCACGGCGTACGCGCAAGCGGTGTACGGTGTGGAAAGCCCCCGCGTAGGGCTTCTCAACAACGGTACGGAAGACCACAAAGGGCTTTCGTTGCAACAGGAAACGAACGCGTTATTGAAAAAGGTGGACTGTATCAATTACGTGGGCAACGTAGAGGGGCGCGACCTCATGTACGGCGATATCGACGTAATGGTCGCGGACGGTTTTACGGGCAATATCGCCACCAAAGCGGTGGAGGGTTGCGGGAAATCCATTTCCACCATTATGAAACGCGAGTTCAAACGCAATATTTTCACCATGCTTGCGGCGGTGCTGTCGGGCGGGGTTATCAAGAAAATCAAAAAGAGCATGGATTACGAACGGGTTGGAGGCGCAATGTTTTTGGGGCTGTCCAAAGCGGTCGTGAAAGGGCACGGCAACTCCAAACGGACGGCGTTTTCCGTTTGTATCAAGCAAGCGAGCGACGCCGTGCGCGGGGATATGACGGGCAAAATGAAAGCTATGCTCGATAAAGTGGATTTGGACGCGATCGCCGAGCAAGCGAAAGCGAGCGAGGGGCAAGCATGAGCTTCCCGCACGCGGAAATAGAAGCAAAGCTCGATTACGCGTTTAAGGACAAACGGCTGTTGGAAGAGGCGTTTACCCATTCCACCTACGCCCACCGTTACCGCGTGAAGAGCAACGAGCGCATGGAATATCTCGGGGATTCGGTGCTGCAACTCGTCGTTACCGAGTGGCAGTACAAACGGGATAAAAACGCCTCGGAAGGCACGCTCACGGCGAAACGGCAAAAGCTGGTGTGCAAGGACGCGTTGGATTCGGCGATCGACGGTTTGGGCGTTTGGCAGTACCTTCGTGCCGTAGGCACGCAACACAACTTGCAGGGCAAGGCGAAATCGAGTCTGTTCGAGGCGATCGTGGCGGCGATTTACTTGGACGGCGGATACCGCGCGGCGAAGAAGTTCATTCTTCAATACGGCAACGTGCACTTCGACGTGCGCGTGGACAACCCCAAAGGGGAGCTAAAAGAATATTTGGAAAGTCTTGGCGCGGGTGAACCGCGTTACAAGGTGGAAAAGACGGGCAAGGACAACGCGCCCCTGTTCCATTGCGTAGCGAGCGCGCTCGGACAATCCGCCAAAGGCGAGGGCAGGACGAAAAAGGAAGCGGAAGCGACCGCCGCCGCCCGATTGCTTTGGGAATTACAAGGAAAAAATAATTGACCGCATTATAACATATAAGCAGGAAAGGAGTACATTTTGGATCTGAAGGAAATACAACTCGTCGGCTTCAAATCGTTTGCCGACAAAACGACGATTCGTTTTGAAGAAGGTGTTACCTGTATCGTAGGCCCGAACGGTTGCGGAAAGAGTAACGTTGCGGACGCGGTGCGCTGGGTGCTCGGCGAGCAGTCGGCGAAATCGCTTCGCGGTACGAATATGCAAGACGTAATCTTCGGCGGTACGCTCGAACGCAAACCGCATAATTTTTGCGAAGTTACGCTCGTATTCGACAATTCCAACCGCATTTTCGACTTGGATACGCCCGAAGTGGCGATGACCCGCCGTTTACAGCGCACGGGTGAGGACAAGTTTGAAAGTAAGTACCTCTTGAACAACCAACCCAGCCGTTTGCGCGACCTCGTCGCGCTCTTTCACGGCGTAGGTTTGGGCAAAGAAGGGTACTCGATTATCGGGCAGGGTAAGGTAGAACAAATTATGAACGCCAAGCCCGAAGACCGCCGTCTTATTTTCGAAGAGGCGACGGGCTTGATGACTTTCAAGGACCGCAAACAGGAAATCGAGCGCAAAATTGCCAATTCCAACGACAATTTGTTCATTTACAGTCAGCGTATCGACGAGGCGCAACGCCGTTTAGGGCCGTTGAGCAAGCAAGCGGAAGCGGCGCGCCAATACAACGAATACTCGCAGGCGTTGAAGTTGAACGAGGCGAATACTTATATCTACCGCTACGAAACGGCGGAGGACGAAAAGAGCAAATACAAAAAGCAAATCGCGACGATTTCCGATAAAATCATAGAGCTGAATTCCCGTATCGGCATTATCAACCGCCGAATCGAGGAGAGCCGTGAAAAGATCGCGCAAGCGGACTTGCGCTTGACCGAGCTGAACGACCGTCGCGTGGAGCTTTCCGTCGGCAACGAAAGAAAGGACGGCGACTTGCGCGTGGCGCGGGAGAAAATCAAGAGCTTGCGTTCGCAAATCGAGGGCGCAGGCGAAATGCTGGAAGCGAGCCGTGCGAGAATCGGGGAGATCGACGACGAAATCGCACTCACGCAAAAAAAGCACGAAGAGGATACCAAGCGTATTGCCGAGTTGGAAACGCAAGCGGAAGTGTTGCGTTCGACGATTGCGTCTTTGGAAAAGAAAATCGAAGTGTTCGAACGGCTGTCCGACGAGAGCCGTCAAAGCCAAATTTCGCAGGCGGACGACCTTTCCGAATTGAAAAAGAACATGGGTACGCTCGCAGGGCGTATCGAGGCGACGAAGGATAGAATCGCGGAATTAGAATCCACCTTGAAAAAGACGCAAGAGAAGAAAGAACGGCTTTGCGACGAGCTTGCTTCCGTCAAGAGAGATATCGAGAGTTTGCGCAAAGCCAACGCAAAGGATATGCGCGAGTTCGAGGAACGGCAGGAAGAAGTGCGGGAATTGCAACTCACGATCAACGACTTCAACCAAGAACTTTTCAACGCGAACGGACAAATCGCCTCCCTTCGCGAGAACTTGGAAATGTATTTGAGTTTGAAAAACCGTTTCGAGGGCTATAAAGATTCCGTGCGCCGATTGCTGTCGGTGGCGAAAACCAACCCCGAAATCGGGAAACATTTGCGTGGCGTCGTGGCGGATATCGTCACCACCGAGCAAAAATACGAAGTGGCGATCGAAACGGCGCTCGGCGGGGCAATGCAAAACGTAGTAACGCCGACGGCGGACGACGCGAGCCTGCTCATCAATTATTTGCGCCGTTCGGGCATGGGTATCGTTACCTTCCTGCCCGTGGACATGATGCGCCCCCGTCCCGACACGCGCGAGATCAAGCGCGCGCTGGACGAGCGCGGTGCGGTGGGTTTGGCGAGCGAGCTCGTGCACTACGACGATTATTATTACAACGTCGTTTCCAACTTGCTTGGGAACACGCTCGTATGCGACAACATCAATAACGCGACGGTGATTGCGAAAAAGTACGGCAATATGTTCCGAATCGTAACGATCGAGGGGGATATTATTGCTACGGGCGGTTCTATGACGGGCGGTAGCCGTAGTAAGTCGGGGTCGTTGCTTTCGGGCGAACGCAAGATACAGGAATGTCGCGAGAATATCGCCAAGAAACAAAAGTATATCGAAAAGCTCAAATCGGCGATCGCCGAGAGCGAAAAGGAACTCAAAACCGCGGAGAAGGCGGTGGACGAGCTTCGGGATAAATACCAAGAAGCAAACAGCGAAATCGCGGGGCTTTCGCAACGCGAATCCGCGCTCGTGCAACAGATCGCGGAAACGGAAAGCGATATCGAAACCTACGCGCAGGCGTTGGAAGAATTCCGCTTGAAACTTCGCGATTTGCAACTCGAAGAAACCAATTCCACCCTTTCCGAAGAGGAATTGAGTACCCGTCGTCGCGACGCGGAATCGCAAATGGCGACCCAGCGTAGCCAATGCGAAACCTTCAAGGAAGAGCGGGACGAAAAGAGCGCGCTCCTTCGCCAAGTGGAAATGGAATACGTCGCTTTGAAAAAAGCGGTGGAAACGCAAATGGAAACGATCGCCCGCCTTACGGTGGAGAAAGAGGACCTCGTAAAACGCATTCTCGACGTGGAATACGAACGCACCGAAGCGCAAACCAAGCTCAACGCCATGGAAGCGCAGGCGGCGGAAAACGAGCTTACCGAGGAAGAGAAAGCCGCGGTACAGGCAATCGTGGACGAGATCAACGCCATTTCCAAAGAAAAAGAGGAAATCAACGCGCGCCAGCTCGCGCTCGAAGAGGAACGCGCGCAGTTGCAAGAAGACCTTGCCAAGCAAACGGACAAGCGGTATAAGTGCGAGTTGGAGATCGGCAAAATCGACACCAACCTCGAAAACTTGCGCTTGCGCGTAGAGGAAGCGTACGAGCTTGACTACGAGGGCTGTTTGCCGTATAGAATTGAAAATTACAACGTGGAAGAGGGCGCGCAAACGATTGCCGCACTCAAACGCAAGATCACCATGCTCGGCGCGGTGAATCCCAACGCCGTGGAAGAGTACGAGTACGAAAAAACGCATTGTGACGAAATGCTTGCCCAACGCGAAGACTTGCAAAAAGCGCTCGACGATTTGCAGTCCGCGCTCGACGAGATTCGCGCGGAAATGCTCCGTATCTTCAACGCGGGCTTCGAGCAAATCAACGAGAACTTCAAAATTACCTTCAAAGAACTCTTCGGTGGCGGTAGAGCGGAATTGCAAATCGACTACGTCGAAGGGGAAGACCCGCTCACGGCGGGTATCGAAATCGTGGCTTGCCCGCCGGGGAAAAAGCTCACGAAAATCTCCCTGCTTTCGGGCGGTGAACGCGCGTTGACGGCGATTGCGATTTTGTTCGCGATTTTGAAATCGCATCCCATGCCGTTCTGTATCCTCGACGAAATCGAAGCGGCGCTCGACGACGCGAACGTGGATAGATTCGCTTCCTATCTCAAACGCTTCGCGGAAGAAACGCAGTTTATCGTTATCACCCATAGAAAACCGACCATGAACCAAGCGGATTCCCTCTTCGGCGTAACCATGCAAGAAAAGGGCGTATCCAAGATCGTTTCCGTGAAGTTGGCGGAGGTGGAGAGTAAGCTTGGTGCAGGCACGGTGGAGTAAAGCGCGTATAGCACACCGTCTTATCCCCAAACTCGGAACTTGCCCTTGCTCGTTTACGCAAAGTAAACTCCCATCGGGCAAAACCGCGAGATTTGTGGCAATACGGCGCACTCTCCGCGCTTTACGGCGTAGAGGATATAAGTGCGTATAGCAATCGAAAAAAAGGAAAACAATCGAATGGGCATTTTTACAAAGCTTTTCGGCGCGTTGAAAAAGACGAAAGATAATTTTTCGGGCAAACTTCGCGCCCTCTTTTCTAAAAACAAATTAGGCGACGAGTTTTACGAGGAACTCGAAGAGATACTCATTTCTTCCGACGTATCGGTAACGACGGCGGAGGAGGTCGTCGCGCGCGTGAAAAAGCAAGCGATTTCCGAACGCCTCAAAGACGAGGCGTACGTAACGGAACTACTCCGAAATATCCTCACGGATATGTTACAGGAATCGGAAGTCGAACCGCCGTCCTATCCTTGCGTGATCATGCTTGTAGGCGTGAACGGCGTAGGGAAGACCACGACGGTAGGCAAGCTCGCGCACTATTTCATTTCCCAAGGCAAAACGGTGACGGTGGCGGCGGCGGACACCTTCCGCGCGGCGGCGAGCGAACAGCTTTCCGTTTGGGCGGATCGGGCGAAAGTGCGTATCGTCAAACACGAAGAGGGGAGCGACCCCTCGGCGGTCATCTACGACGCGGTATCGTCCGCGAAAGCGAAGAAGACGGACGTGGTAATCGTGGACACGGCGGGCAGACTGCATGTCAAAGAGAACCTCATGAACGAGCTTCGAAAAATGGATAGAGTCGTCACGCGCGAATACCCCGAAGCGGACTTTTTGAAACTGCTCGTACTCGACGCCACGACGGGGCAAAACGCGGTCAACCAAGCCCGCGTCTTCGACGAAGCGGTGGAGCTTGACGGAATCGTGCTCACCAAACTCGACGGCACCGCCAAAGGCGGTTTCGTCTTCTCCCTCTCCTCGGAATTATCCCTCCCCGTAATATTCGCGGGCGTTGGGGAAAAGCTCGAAGATTTGGAGTTGTTTGACTGTGCCTCGTTTGTAGAAGCAATCCTGTAAAACAAAGAATCCGCTTCGTATTTCGTCGTCGAGCTTGCGTTTTTCCTTGCTCGTTTACGCCAAGTAAACTCCCGTCGGAAAAGTCCAAAAACTTAACCATGGTTAAGTTTTAATGAAATTCGGCTATGCCGAATGAAATCCGCCCAAGGCGGATGAAATTGCTCCCGCAATGAAATTTTGCTTTGCAAAATGGCGGTACAATCCCAAAACTTAACCATGGTTAAGTTTTGGAAGACATAAAAACTACCCCAAAAACGCAACTCTACTGTGAGTAGAGTCATCATTTTAAGGCAAAATAAAAACTTA
>JAFQGG010000053.1 GCA_017415505.1 Clostridia bacterium | reverse complement strand
ATCACGTCAAAAAAAGGTTCAAGTTTTTTCATAAAATTCTCCTTTATCGTTTTATCGTAGCTTTATTATACTACAACCACGCGTGAAAGTCAAGCGAATATAAGAAAATTTTTCCAAACGAAAACGGGAGGCGCGCGTTGCGTGACTCCCGTTCGGCATACCCAAGTATGCGTTTATTCGTTTTCCACATGGTCAAAGTACAGTTGATTGACCGCCTCGCAAAACTTTTGCGCGATTTGGTATCTATCCAAGCCCTGTTTAACAAACTCTTGCACCTGCAACGGTTTCCCGATCACGAGCAAGTGCTTTTTCACGCTGTAATAGACGGGATAGACGGGCACGTCCTCGCCCGTGGCGCGGTAATATTTTTCCGCGAGCATTACGAACCCGGGGAAAAAATCCGTCAAGACGTCTTTGTAGCCGTCGTTGGAATTTTCAGGGAAAACCATGACCGACATTCCCGCGTCCAGCACCTTCGCGCTGTTGCGCAAAGTCTTGGCAAAGCG
This sequence comes from Clostridia bacterium, assembly GCA_017415505.1. GTDB lineage: Bacteria > Bacillota > Clostridia > Christensenellales > Borkfalkiaceae > Scatosoma. Next base: position 7,354 of record JAFQGG010000053.1, on the reverse strand, counting down.
TGCGTCGGGGAAGGTGGGCATCATTTTCATACCCTTATAGATATACGGCGAGAAAATCGCCATGATCGTCGACTTTAAGGAAGTAAAAAACCCGGGTTTCTTCCCGCATTTTTTGATATAGAGAATATCCCGCAAATACGCCTTACGGCTTTGGAAATCCCCGAACATTTGATACGCGCCCCACTTGGCGCAAAATACGGGATAATACAAATCCAAGCTCGGCGGTCCGCTTTTCGCGGAATGATTTGCAAGGATAATCGACTTTTCGGGCAGTTCGCCCGCCAAATTGATAATTTGCGGTTTCTTGAAAATCAACCGCATCACGGGTCTAAACCAACGGTATACGGGTTGTTTCTTACTCGGTACTTTATACTCCTGTTCCAACAGCGTCGCCATTCATTATACTCCTTTATTGACGGTAACTTCTTTGCCGAAGAAATACACGCCGATCATGCCCGGTCCGACCGCCGCGCCCACACACGCGCCCACGTAACCGATATGCACTTCGATCTCTTTGCCAAGCGCCTGCAAGAGTATTTTTTTCAACTCTTCCGCCTCTTCTGCACAATCCGCGTGGCTAATCATCACTCTTTGATAGGGCACGTCCGCCCAAGCCTCTTTCGCCATTTCCGCAATACGGTTGAACGAAGTTCTTCTTCCCTTTACCTTTTCCACGGCAAAGTTCCTTCCCAACGCGTCCGCAATAATAATCGGCTTGATATTCAACAGCCCGCCGAAGAACGCGCTCGCCGCGCTCACTCTTCCCGCCTGTTTGAGCCAAGTAAGTTTATCCACCGAACCGATCATATTCACGGTCAAACGGTTGTCCTCTATCCATTTCGCCGTTTCTTCGATCGTTTTTCCCTCCGCGCGAAGTTCCGCCGCGCGAATAACGAGAAGTCCGAGCGCGTAGCAGGCGCGAAGCGCGTCCACGCAAACAATCTTCCCCTCGGGGTATTCTTTCAACACCTCTTCCGCCGCTTTGCGCGAAGATTCCACCGACGCGGAAATTTGCGAAGAGGTGGAAATAGATAACACGTCGTACCCCTCGGAAAGGAATTTTCTAAACGCTTTTTTATACGATTCGATATTCACTTGCGCCGTGATAAAACGCTTACCCGCGCGCATCATTCCGTAATAGTCGGGCGCGGAAATTTGTTTCCAATCCATGTCCGCCTCGTAATCCTTGCCGTCCAAGGAAAAGTGCATGGGCACGTATTCAACGCCGTACTTTTCTCTAAAATCCGCCTCCAAATCACTGCCCGTATCCGTCAAAATAACGTAATTTTTCATATTTTTCTCCTTATTGTCTTGCACGAGGGAACGCTTCAACGCATACCTGCCCCGCTTATTCCACGATAATGAGGAAATCGTACACCTCTTGCCCGCCTTCGATCTCGTAAAGCTCTACGCTCGGATATTGTTCCGCAAAACGGGAAGCAAACGCCTCTTTTTCTCCGTCCGTCGCCGTCGCGCCGTATACGATTAAAATAAACTCTTTATCCCCCGCGTTTAACGCCTCGGCGAGCGCAAGCGCGGTATCCACTTTCTCCCGCTGACAAACGAGCATGGTGTGGTCGGTAAAGCCCATATACCAATCCTTTTGCACGCCCACGCCGTTCATGGCGGTATCGCGCACCGAGCGCGCCACCATACCCGTTACGGTTTCGGACATACTCTCGTACATTTGCGCGACGATCTCGTCCGCGTCGTCCGCGCCGTAGTCGAGCATAGACAGCGCGGAATAACCCTGTCCCACGTTTTTACTCTCGATCACGCGGATATCCGAGTCCTTATACATTTGCGCCGCTTGGTTGGCGGCGAGGATCACGTTCCCGTTGTTGGGAAGTACGAACACGAAATCCGCGTTCACCTCTTCGAACGCCTCGATAAAATCCTCCGCCGAGGGATTGTTCGTTTGTCCGCCGTAAATCACGAAATCCGCGCCCATTTCCTTAAAGGTTTCCTGCAAGCCCTCGCCCGTCGCGACCGTCACCGTCGCGAACTTCCTACGCGCGCGCTTAGGTTTTTTGAACTCCGTTTTTTGCGGGGCAACCGTTTCGTTGTGTTGCAAAGTCATATTCTCGATCTTCACCGTCAAAAACTCGCCGAACTCTTGGCAATGGGCAAGCACCTTCCAAGGCGTGAGCGTGTGCACGTGAATTTTTACCACCGAACCCGTCTTGAACGCCACGATGGAATCCCCCACCGTTTCCAAGAACGAAATCAACTCCGAAACGGAAAAATCCTCCACGCTCGTCTTTGCGTTTTGCAACTGCAATAAAAGCTCGGTGCAATACCCAAAGGTCATAACCGTGTCCGCGTCGAAGCGGGAAAAATCCAAATCCTTTACCCCGCCCGAAACACTCGTGGCAAGCTCGCTTTGCACTTCCTCACCGCCGATCGCTTTGCAAAAGCCCTCCGCGATATACACGAGCCCCGCGCCACCGCTGTCGATCACGCCCGCCTCTTTGAGGACGGCGAGAAGCTCGGGCGTCTTTTCAAGCGATTTTTTCATTTCGTTCAAATACCGCAGGAAAAACGCCTCCACCGTCGTGTCTTCCGTCAACGCTCCGCAAGCGTTTTCCGCCGCCTCGCGCGCCACGGTGAGAATCGTTCCCTCAACGGGGTGCGCCACCGCGCCGTAGGCGTGCTTCACGCCCTCCAAAAGCGCGCGCCCCACCTGTTCCAAATCAGCGTTCTCCAAGCCTTTGAGTCCCTCGGAAAACCCGTAAAACAGTTGCGATAAAATTACGCCCGAGTTTCCGCGCGCGCCAAGGAGCATACCTTGCGCCACCGCTTCCGCTCTTTCGCTTAAAATCTCACTCTCGCACGCGTTGAGCCGTTCCAATCCCCCGTGTATAGTAAGATACATATTCTCTCCCGTATCCCCGTCGGGAATGGGAAACACATTCAAATCGTTGACCTCTTGCATATTCGCCTGCAAATTCGTCGCTCCGCCAACGATCATTCGACCAAACAACTCTCCGTCGATTTTCTTCCTTTCTTCTTGCGCAAACACGATTTTCTCCTTTCGTTAAAAACGCTTTTTAGTACTGCATACGGATATATTGTAACATATTTTTATGACTTTTTCAAGCTTTTGCGCGGTGTATTTCAAAAAAAATTTTTCCACCGTCTATTTCTTGCATACTTCCCACCCGCAAAAACGCGCCCGTATCGATTTTTTATATTAAATCAATTTGTTTTTTGAATTAAAAAAGGCAAAAATATAAAATATTTGAATCAATCTTTCGTTTTGATATAACTATTTTTTATATCAAGCATAAAAATTTTTTTGATTTTTTTGTCGTAAACGCTTGATTATGGTGGGCATAATGTTGTATAATATATAGTGGCTGTTAAAATGCACGCGTTCGAAAAGTTTGTAAAGCGAAAACGCATTATGTTTACATAATGGGAACGAAATTCCCGCAAACGCGACGAAGCGGACAAACTTCAAGAAACGCAATAAGCCAAACGAAAAAGAAAAAAAATTTTATCCGTAAGCGGTGCACGACAAAAGAGCGTACCGCAAAACGGAAAAGGAAGACGTGTTATGAGAAAAAAACTCTACTATCAGGTGCTAGCACTCTCGCTGGCGGGATTCATGGCAAGCTCTATCGCCGCCACGCAATTCCTTTCGAGCGCAGACGCAAAGGACCTCGTTTCCTCCTCGAAGAAGGAAGAAAGCACGATCAACTTGAAAGACCTTGAATTGGACACCCGTTCCATCACGCAAGGGCTTTTGGACGATTCGGTTGCGTATAAGCTTCCCGACGCGGTGAAGGATAACGACGAAATCTCCGTAATCGTGAAAATGGAAACGGAATCCCTGCTCGACGCGTACAACGACGAGGGTAGCAACGGTACGGTGGCGCAGTTCGTAGGAACGAGAAAAGCGCAAAGCACCGTTTCGACGATTGCAAAAAGACAGGAATCGCTTTTGAAACAGTTGAAAAAAGCGAAAATCCCCTATACGCTCGGCAGAACGTACAGCGTCTTGTTCGGCGGTTTTGAAATCAACGTAAAAGCGAAAGATTTCCAAGCGGTGAACGAAGCGCTCGGCAATTCGGTCACGACGATCGTGGGCGAAGTGTACGAAGCGGCGCAAGCGACGAGCTCGCAACAAATCGTCACCAACGACGTAAAGGTATACGACACGGGTATTTTCGACAGCTCCGACTCCAAATACGACGGTTCGGGTACGGTCGTTGCCGTTCTTGACACGGGTTACGACTACACGCACACCGCGTACAGCGCGGAAGCGCCCTATTTCACCTCCGAAAACCTCGCGTTCGACGAGGACTACGTAGACGACCTCATTAAAAACGGAAGACAGGTTTCCGTTTACGGCAAGACGGAACATATGCCCCTTTCCGCCGCGGAAACGACGGCGGGCTTGACGGTTGCCGACGTGTACATGAACGACAAGATCCCCTTCGCGTACGACTACGCGGACAAGGATACCGACGTATATCCCATCCGTAGCGAGCACGGTACGCACGTTGCGGGTATTATCGCGGGTAAAGACGACACGATCACGGGCGTTGCGCCCAACGCGCAGCTCGCGCTTATGAAAGTATTCTCCGACACGAAAGACGGCGCGAAGACCTCGTGGCTTCTCGACGCGTTGGAAGACTGCGTAGTGCTCGGCGTGGACGTTATCAATATGTCCCTCGGTAGTTCCTGCGGGTTTAGCCGTGACGACGACAAAACGGAAACGGCGAAGCTTTACGATATTATCAAAGAACAGGGTATTAGTTTGGTGGTAGCGGCGTCCAACGACTACAACTCCACCTTCGGTTCGACCAAGAACGGTAACCTCGGTCTTACCTCTAACCCCGACAGCGCGACGGTAGGCTCGCCCTCCACTTACGACGCTTCCCTTTCGGTTGCGTCCATCAAGGGCGTCTATACGCCGTACCTCACCTACGGCGACCGTATCATTTACTTCAACGAAGCGACGGACGGTAGCGGTGAACAAAAGAAATTCGTAGACGAACTTCTTCCCGAGGGCGTAAACGAAAAGGTTTACGACTACGTAACCGTGCCCGGTATCGGTCTTTCCGCCGACTACGGCAAACTCGACGTAACGGGCAAAATCGCACTTATCAAGCGCGGTACGAACACGTTCGAAGAAAAAGCGCAAATCGCGGCGAGAAAAGGCGCGGCGGGCGTTATTATCTACAACAACGTTTCGGGTGATATCGGCATGACGGTCGGTAACGTAAAAGCCGCGGTGTGCTCTATCTCGCAGGTAGACGGCGAAGCGCTTGCCGCCAACCCCACGGGTCAAATCAAGCTTTCCCGCGAACAGTTGGCAGGTCCTTTCATGTCCGACTTCTCTTCGTGGGGTCCTACCCCCAACCTCGGCATTAAGCCGGAAATCACCGCGCACGGTGGCGACATTCTTTCCGCCGTTCCCGGTCAAAAATACGACAGACTTTCGGGTACTTCGATGGCTGCGCCCAACCAAGCGGGCGTAACCGCGCTCGTGCGCCAATACGTAAAAGAAACGTTCCCCGAACTTTCTCCCGTAGAAGTGACGGCGCGCGTAAACCAACTCATGATGTCCACGACGGATATCGCGTACAACACCAACGGCTTGCCCTTCGCGGTAAGAAAGCAAGGCGCGGGTCTTGCGAACCTTACCAAGACCACCTCGACGACGGCGTACCTTACGACTTTTGGTAAAGACGGCGCGGTTATGGATAAGACCAAGTTGGAACTTGGCGACGACGCGGAGAAGGCGGGCGTTTATACCCTGACCTTCGCGATCAACAACTTCGGTACGACCAACCTTTCCTTCCTTGCCGACGCAATCGTAATGACGGAAGGCGTAAGCGAAGTGAAGACGCACCAAGGCGACACGACGGTAACGGAAAAGGGCTACACGCTTGACGGCGCGTCCGTGAGCGTGGTGAGCGTGACGGGCGAAGGCGCGTCGAACAGCGGTAGCACGATCACGGTTGCCGCAGGCAAAGTGGCGACGGTAACGATGCGCGTCACCCTTTCCGACGAAGACAAGGCGTACCTCGACGCTTCGTTCGAGAACGGTATGTACGTGGAAGGTTTCGTAACGCTCAAAGCGACGAACGGCGGGGTGGACCTCAACGTGCCCTACCTCTCCTTCTACGGCGATTGGACGCAAGCCCCCATCTTCGACCTTGACTATTTCGAAACGAACAAGGACGAATTGGACGACGCAATCGACCCCTTGGATAAGACGATGGCGGACGCGTATCCGACCACGCCTATCGGTTCGCTCTACGACGACTATATCAACTACCTCGGCGGTTTCTACTTCATACAAAACCCCACCACGACGCAAATCCACGCGCAAAGAGAACACATTTCCCTCTCCAACCAAACGGAGGCGGTAAACGGAATCTACGGCGTATACGCAGGTCTTTTGCGCGGTGCGAAGAAAGTAGTGACGACGATCACGGACGAAGTGACGGGCGAGGTAATCTTCGAAAAGATTAACTACGACGCGAGAAAATCGCACAACGGTGGCGGGGCGATTTACCCCTCGGCGATCGACCTCGATTTCCATATCGCGGACTATAACTTAAAGAACAACACCCGCTACACGGTAAAATTGCAAGCGTACTTGGACTACGGCGACGGCGGTTTGGAAACGAACGTGAGAAACGTATTCGAATTCCCCTTCGTAACCGACTTCCAAGCGCCCGTATTGGAAAACTGCGAATTCTACACCGAGTACGACAAAGCGAGCAACAGCAACCGTTTGTACGCAAAATTGAGCGTTTACGACAATCATTACGCAATGGCGTTGAACACGGGTAATTTGTATGTCGATACGGTAGACGGAACGCCTACCCTTCAATTCAATTCGTTTAGCAATTATCCCACGCAAGTATATTCGAGCTTCAACTCCACGACGACGGTCACAGTTGAATTGACCGATCATCTCGATAAGTGCCTTTCCTCGTTCGATCACAAAGAAGGCAACACGGGTAGCTCGTTCGTCGTATTCTGCTACGACTACGCAATGAACCAAGCTATGTACGAAATCGAGATTCCCGACGACGTACGCGCGTTATATTTTAAGGAAGAATCGATTACGATTAGCCCGAACGAAACGTATAAGCTCGCGCCCGAGGTATTCCCTGCGGGTCAATGGGCGGAAACCGTCGTCTATTCCACGACGGATACGAACGGCGAAGTAATCCGTATCGTTGACGGCAACGTGATCGGCGTAGCGGCGGGTACGGCAACCGTAACCGCAACGAGCAAGGCGTATCCCGACGCGAAAGCGACCGTGGAAGTCACGGTACTCGGTCCAAGCGACCCCGGGTATAGAAGATACGATAAACCCGTTATCGTA
>JAFQGG010000052.1 GCA_017415505.1 Clostridia bacterium | reverse complement strand
GGTTAAGTTTTTATTTTGTCTTAAAACCCCGACTCTACTCACAGTAGAGTTGCGTTTTTGGGGGCGATTTTATACTTTCCAAAACTTAACCATGGTTAAGTTTTGGGATTGTGCCGACATTTTGCAAAGCAAAATTTCATTGCGTAGCAATTTCACCCGCGTTAAGCGGATTTTACTCGGCGTAGCCGAATTTCATTATCTCGTCTTTCCCTGACGGGATAACGCTTCGCGTAGGCGCAATCTTCGATTGCTTGACTTGGGGGCTTGATTCGCCTAGCGGCGCGCTTGACAGCGGGTCTTGGGCTTCGCGCCCAAACCGCGCAAGGAACTTCGTCCCTTGACCCATATCCCAAAAACTTAACCATGGTTAAGTTTTGTTAGTGAGAGCAAACAAGCCGTCGAAACGGCGGTAATTTACACCGAAAAAGAACGATAGATAAAATTAGGTGCAGGATTATCCTGCCCATGGTTAAGTTTTGGAAAAGAGTGTTGGTAAGAGCAAAAAGCTGTCAAAAACGGCGGTGTAGTAACCCGAAACGGAGTGATAGATAAAATTAGGTGCAGGCTTAGCCTGCCTTAACCATGGTTAAGTTTTTTAGGTGCAGGATTAGCCTGCCATTTTGCGGAGCAAAATTTCATTGCGTTGGGGTTTCACCCGCGTCAAGCGGATTTCATTCGGCACAGCCGAATTTCATTGCGTAGGGCAAAGAAAAACGCGCAACCGAAAAGGTTGCGCGTTGCCGTTTTTAATTAGAACGCTTTGCCTGCCGAGCCGAGCACGTTCACGATCTTGTGTTTTACCATTTCTTTCATCATTGCGCGTGCGTCGCCAAGGTATTGACGGGGGTCGAAGTGACCGGGGAAGTCGCTGTAATGCTTACGGATCGCCGCCGTGAACGCTACGCGAAGGTCGGAGTCGATATTGATTTTGCAAACCGCCATTTGCGCCGCTTTTCTAAGTTCCGATTCGGGAATACCGATTGCGTCGGGCATATGTCCGCCGTATTGGTTTACGATCGCAACCTTGTCCTGCGGAACGGACGAAGCGCCGTGCAAAACGATGGGGAAACCGGGGAGTCTTCTACCGATTTCTTCCAAGATATCCAAGCGAAGCTTGGGGTCTTGACCGGGCTTGAACTTATACGCGCCGTGGCTCGTTCCGATCGCGATTGCGAGCGAGTCGATACCCGTTGCGTTTACGAAATCCTGTACCTCGTCGGGGGAGGTGAATTGCGCGTCCGCCGCGTCTACGTTTACGTCGTCTTCGATACCCGCGAGCTTACCCAGCTCCGCTTCCACGACTACGCCGTGTGCGTGCGCGTATTCCACGACCTTTTTCGTGATCTCGATATTTTCTTCCCAAGGGTGGGAGGAAGCGTCGATCATAACGGAAGTGAAACCGCCGTCGATAGAAGCTTTACAAATTTCGAAATCCGCGCCGTGGTCGAGGTGCATAGCGATAGGAATATTCGTCGTTTCCACCGCCGCTTCAACGAGCTTTTTAAGATATACGGGGTTTGCGTACTTTCTCGCACCTGCGGAAACTTGCAAGATTACGGGAGATTTTTCTTCGTTCGCCGCTTCCACGATCGCTTGGATCATTTCCATGTTGTTCACGTTGAACGCGCCGATCGCGTACTTACCTTCGTACGCTTTTTTGAACATTTCGGTAGTAGTTACCAAAGGCATAGTGAGTTATCCTCCAAAATTTTATTTCATACGCTCATATTATAGACTATTTTTCGAAAAAAAGCAATCGAAAGCGGGGCGAAAACGCAAAAAATTATCCGTAAACGCAAAAAGCGGAAAGAAAAACACTTTTTTTCAAGATACTTTTGTTTGACTCCTTGACTTTTCCGCCCGTTTATAGTATACTATAAATTGAAAAGTTTTACCGTAGGTGATAAACGCATGACGAAAACGATTTTTTGTATAGCCGTATTGGCTTTGGTTATAGCAATCGTCTTTTACGCCGTATTTTTAGCGATAAGGGCGAAGGTGAACGCCACCAAGCAGGAAGAGGGCGTAGCAAAGGGGGAATTAAAGCCCTTCCACTTCTTGCTCGGCGGGGTGTTTTTATGTCTTTTGGTGCTCAACTATCCCGTTTGCTATTACGCGGAATTTGCGGACAATCCGCCCGTGCTTAGAGAGATCAAAACGCTGTTCGTCACCATTTACAACACGACGGCGACCTTCTTCGGCGACGGCGATTTCGCCGCCGTAAGCGAGTTCCTCGACGGCGCGGACTTGAATCCCGTACTCGCGGGCGCGTATTCGACGGCCGCGACGGTCATGTTCTTCCTTTCCCCGATTATGACGGCAGGGGTCGTGCTCTCTTTCTTCAAGAACTTGTCCGCGGTCATGAAATACCGTTTCTCACCGCGCGGGGAAGTGTACTTAATGTCCGAGCTGAACGAGCGTTCCATTTCGCTCGCGGAGAACATACTCGACAAGAGCAAGGTAAAGACGAAAGAAGAAAAGCGCGCGTTCAAGCGTAAGCTCGTCGTGTTTGCCGACGTCTTTGAAAAGGAAGAAGAGGAGAACTTTGAACTCGTCAACCGCGCGCACCGCCTCGGCGCGATTTGCATGAAGCGGGATATTGCGGATATCGGTTTGCGCAAGGGCAAGGACAAGAGCCGTAAAATCTATTTTATCGGCGAGGACGAGGACGAGAACGTAAAACAGGCGCTCGGCATGATTAAAGACTGCCGTGCGAACGCGAAAAACAAGGGTAGATTGGACAATTACGACACGCAATTCTACGTGTTTGCCACCGACGCGGTGAGCGAAGTGTTGCTCGACGCGACGGAGAACTCGAAGATGAAAGTACGGCGCGTCAACGAGAACAGAAACCTCGTATTGAGCACCATGCGCACCTCCACCGTCTTCTCGGACGCGCTCCCTGCAAAAGAAGCGGGCGGGGAAAGAGAAATCCATTTGTTGATCGTGGGTCTTGGTTCGTACGGAACGGAGCTTTTGAAAGCCGTTTGTTGGTGCGGGCAAATGGTGGGCTATCGCCTGCACGTGACCGTGTTCGATAAGGACTTGGAAGTGGAATCGCGCGTGCGCTCGCTCGCACCCGAACTCCTCGAATACAACCGCCACCGCGCGGAAGGCGCGCCCTATTACGATATCGATATCGTGGGCGGGGTGGACGTTACGGACAGCACGCTGGAAAGTAAGCTCGAAGAGCTTGGCGAAGTGACGACGGCGTTCGTCACGCTCGGCGACGACGAGCTTAACGTGGACGCCGCCATGCGCTTGCGCCGTTGGTTCGGTCGGCGGAATATCAAGACGGACGGGGCGAGAAAAGTGCCCACCGTATACGCCGTCGTATACAACGGCGTGAAAATGCAAACGCTCAATAAAGGCGACGGCTTGCGCGGTTTGCCGGGCGGGGAATATCCGCAGGGCGAGAGCTACGGTATCCACCTGATCGGCGGTTTGGAAGAGCGGTACACCGTGTCCGTTATCGAGCAACTCGATTTGGAAGAAGAGGGCTTGAACTGCCACCAAAGCTGGGTGCGCGCGGACGGGATTGCCAAACTCAAAGCGGCGCAATCGTCGGCGGACAAAGAGGCGGCGGAAAAGGAACTCAAAGAGAAAGAAAAGAAAAACCTCGAAAAATACGAGCATTACGAATACTACCGTCGCGCGTCCATGGCGGAAGCCATGTACGCGACCTTGCGGGAATCGCTTGGAATCGTGGCGGGCGAGGGCGCGTATACCGAGGAAGCGATCGCCGACGCGGAGCGTAAGCGTTGGGTCGCCTATATGCGCGCGGAGGGATACGTCGGAGCGAAAAAGCGTAGCGACGTCGCGCGAACGCATCCCAAACTCGTACATGAAGAAAAAGCGGACGAGGACGTGCGCCGTATCGACGCAATGATCGCCGCAGGAAAGAAAAAACAAAAGAAGGTAGGAAAATAATATGAACAAACTCTTTATCGAATTGGACGCAAGATGGGTCTTGCAACACCGCACGGACGATATCTTGCCCGTGCCCAACCTCAAACGCACGCTCTTGAACGAAGCGGCGTACTCGATCATGGTGGAATACGAATCGTACAACGCGCTCACGCTCGTAACCGAAGCGGACGCAAGCGCGGTGGCGAATTGGGTCGTGAGCACTTTTAGCCGTTTGTACTCGCCCGAGGAAGCGAGTCAATATCTCCGCTGTCGCGCGGAAACGACGGCTACGCCCGTACAAACGCCCGTGGAAACACCCGTGGAAAAATCGGGAAGCGCGACGGAATCTTCCCCGATCGACGAGCTTTTGGGCGTGTTCCAAGGCGGTGAAAAAACCGCGCCCCGTACGAGCGTAACGGCGGGGGGCGACGTGCTTGCCAAGGTGGACGAACTCGTCGGCTCGGAGGAGTTCAAGGCGCTCGCGAAAGAAATCGTGGAGATCGCGCCCCAACTCACCAAGGGCAAAATGACGGATATTTTCACGGCGCAAAGCTATTTGTTTGCGATCAACGACGGCTACGGGCTTACCACCGTACTCGATTTGTTTGCGGCGGTAGTGGGGCAATCGGGCTTGCGCTCGTTGAGCAGTTCTTGCGTACTCGAACGCCGTTTGTACCCGCCCAAAGGGGAAACGCTCGAACCGTTCGAGGAAGTTTTTAACGAACTTAAACGCGGAAATTCCGATTACGCGCGCATTTTGTCGATCGATATTAGCGAGTGGATGGACAAGACCAACTCCCGCCCGTTTAGACAGTTCCTTTCCATTTTGCAAAGCCGTCAAGACGAATTTATTTTCGTGTTCCGCGTGCCGTTCGTGGAAAAGGAAGTGCTCGAAGCGTTGCGCTATTCCCTCAACGACTTGATGTTCGTGCGGGTGGTGAGCTTCCCGCCGTTTAGCGAGGACGAGATCCGTTCTTGGGCGGAAAAGAAGCTCAAAAACGCGTACGGGTTCACCGTCGCGGAGGACGCTTGGAAATTCTTCTTCCGCCGTATTGCCGAGGAGAAGGGGGACGGTAAGTTCTACGGGCTGAACACCGTGAAAAAGGTCATTCGCGAGTTGCTGTATAAAAAGCAACTTCGCAACGCGCGCGAAAATACCAACGACACCGTAATCTCGCAAACGGATACGGAAGCGATTTGCGGGGCTTGGGGGGATAACCTTCTTGGCGAAGAACAGCTTGAAAAGCTCGTCGGTGGGGCGAAGATGAAAGAACGGCTTCTTGAAATCATTTCTCAAATCGAGCTTGCGCGCGCTGAGCAAGGCGTAAAGACCCCTTGCGTACATATGCGTTTCGTGGGTAATCCCGGTACGGGTAAGACGACGGTGGCGCGTATTTTGGGTAAAATGCTCAAAGAGCGCGGTTTGCTCCGCGTGGGCAACTTCTACGAGTACTCGGGTCGCGATTTCTGCGGTCGGTATATCGGTGAAACCGCGCCCAAGACGGCGAGCATGTGCCGTGACGCGTACGGTTCGGTACTGTTTATCGACGAGGCGTACACCCTCTTCCGCGGTGCGGGGGACGATAAGGATTACGGCAGAGAAGCGCTCGACACGCTAATTGCGGAAATGGAAAACCACCGTAGCGACCTCGTGGTGATCATGGCGGGGTACACGGACGAAATGGAAACGCTTATGCACGGCAACGCGGGTCTTGCGAGCCGTATGCCGTATATGATCGAATTCCCCAACTTCACCCGCGAGGAACTGTTCGGGATTTTCCAATCGATGGCGCAAGGCAAGTTCGAATGTCAAGAGGGCTTCCTCGAAGCGGCGAAGGCGTACTTCGACGCAATCCCCGATTCCGTAATCTCCTCCAAGGAATTTAGCAACGCGCGCTTTGCGCGTAACCTCTACGAGCGTACTTGGGCAAAGGCGGCGATGCGCTGTCAGTTGGAAAAGGCGGAAAAAATCAGCCTTACCAAGGACGACTTCGACAGAGCGGTTGCGGATAAGGAATTTAAGTTCAACGAAAAGAAGAAGTCCAGACTCGGCTTCTACGAGGATTAACTTTTATATATTATGGAAGGAAACGAAAGCAAAATGAAACTTGTCGAATACCTCACCGCCGCCGAGCAAGCGGCGGCGGTGCTCGCCGAGGGCGCGCCCCTTACTTACTTTTTGACGGAGGCGCATATCGATACGCGCACCGCGCTTTTGCGCGAGGGCGTGGAGATCAACGTGTTTTTGGCGGGCTTTGGCGCGGTCAATCAAGCGGTGATAAAGGCGCTCGTTTCCACCTGTCAATTCATGACGGCGGACGGCAGGGACTTGAAAGTAAAGCCCGTAAATTACCGTATTTTCGATAGGGATTTGACCCGTTTGGAAGATTCCCTTTCCGAGTATTACCGCTTCGCGGGCTGGAAAACGGCGGTGGATACGGGCGAGTATCTCCCCATGCCGTCTAACCCTGCGAAAGAGCATTTCACGCAAGCGGAAGTGGATTCGGACGCGTTTTTCGGCGAGTTGGAGTGTCAAAGCGCGAAAAAAGAGAGCGTGAACCTCGTAATCGTCGCGCTCGGCGACGAGGAAGAGAATATCCGTTTCGCGCGCAAAGTGACCGCTTGGCGCGCGAAGAATCAACGAGCGGTGCAGGTGTTTGCCCACGCGTCCGCGTTCCAAAAGGACGGCGAGGCGTTCGGCGAGGGCGAGGAAGAGGTACTTTCCTTCCACGAGGAGGAAATTTACCCCGTTTACGATATCGAGCGCATGGCAATCTACCGCAACGCCGTGTATAGCTTAGAATATCGCGTATCCCACGGGGAAGACCCCACGGACGCGGAAGAAGCGGAGGCGATGGAGCGCGCAAAGCTTGATTGGGAATCGCTCGACCCGTTCTTGAAAAAATCCAACCTCTACGCGTGCCTTGCCCTGCGCGGGAAACTGCACTTGACGGGGCTGGACTTTGCCTACGATACGACGGCGCAACCCGCGTTGGCTACGCTCGCGCCCGCGCCCGCGCGCGCGCTTTCTAATGATGAATATATGCAAATCTACGCGGTTTTGGATATGCCCGAATATTTAGAGGGCGACGCGGCGGGGAAAAAGGTGGTGCGCTACACGCTCGACGAAAAGGACTCTAAGCGTAGAAACTTTGCGAGAATCGAGCACTTGCGTTGGAACGCGTTTATGATCTCGCACGGGTTCGTGCCCTCTTCGCTCGATCAAATCGTGTTCGAGAAAAAGGACGGACGGTTCACCAACGGGAAAAATTTCAAAGAGCGCCGACACGGGAATATCACCACGCACGACGGGCTTTGCACTTATCGGTATTTGCTTGCCAAACGGGATAGGACGGCGGAGCGGGAAAAGGACGTCGTGCAGTACGATTATCAAATCATGGACGACGCGCCGTGGCTCTTGGGCAGAATCGGTTGCGTAATCACGGAAAAATAGAAAAAAGGAAGGGACTTTTGCAAGAAAGTCCCTTGTTTTTTGAAGAAAAACGCGCGAAAAAAAATTTTTTTCGAAAAAAATAAAAAAAATGAGAAATTCGACGCAAAACAGCTTGACGGAATTTTCGTTTCATAATATAATAAATAGGCAAGTTAGCCCGAAGGCTTGAAATTACCCGCTTTTCCCCGTTATTTAAGCGGATTGAAAGCGCGAAGGCGCGAGTACTTGTAACGAAGAAAATATATACGAAACAAAGGAGTAACATATTATGAAAACCTATATGGCGCACGCCGAAACGGTTGAGAGAAAATGGTATGTGGTAGACGCGGCGGGCGTGCCCCTCGGTCGTCTTGCTACCAAAGTCGCTTCCGTTCTTCGCGGTAAGCACAAACCCACCTACACTCCCAACGTTGACACGGGGGACTTCGTGATCGTTATCAACACGGACAAAGTGGTCCTTACGGGTAAGAAACTCGAAGACAAATATTATAGATACCATTCCGGTTACATCGGCGGATTGAAGGAAATCCCTTACAAGAAGTTGATGGCGGAAAAGAGCGACCTTGCCGTATACGAAGCGGTAAAGGGTATGCTTCCCAAGAACAGCCTCGGCAGAGTAATGCTGAAAAAGCTTCGCGTTTACAAGGGTGGCGAACATAACCACGCGGCTCAAAAACCCGAAGAACTCAAAGTGGACTAAAAGAGAGGAATGAAAAATGGCAAAAGCTAACGTAAAAAAGAAAATTCAGTTCTGGGG
>JAFQGG010000051.1 GCA_017415505.1 Clostridia bacterium | reverse complement strand
TCGCTTAACTTTCCTTTATTTAGCCTTTTCTAAGTCAACGCAATTGCGCTGACTTGCTTTTGCTTGCAGTTTTTTACGCTTAAAAATTTTTTGAAATTTCTCGTTTATTTTGCTTGACTTTTATTTGCAGGTCTGTTTTTTATTTCTCTATTATAAATTTTTTAATTGCTTATACGCAAGAAACAGCGCGTAATTGATAGCCTTTTCCGTGATTTCCTTTCTCGTTCCGTCGAATTTATAACGATATACGAACACGCGCTCTTTCGTTCCGATTGCAATATAGCAAAGCCCGACGGGCAACGCGGAGCGGTCGGATTTCGGTCCTGCAAGCCCCGTCGTAGCTATGGAAATATCACAATCTCCCGTTGAGATCAAGCCCGACGCCATTTCGTACGCCGTTTGATCGGACACCGCGCCGAACGTATTTAAGGTGTACGCGGAAACGCCCAAGCGTTTTTGTTTAGAGCGTTCGTCGTAAGTATTCAAACCCTCGAAATACACCGCGCTTGCGCCCGAAACGGAAACGATACGCTTTGCCACGCCTCCGCCCGTAAACGATTCTGCCACGCTGATTTTCCGCCCACGGAGCTTGATTAAGCGTACGAGCTGTGTTTCAAGCGGCGTATCGTCCAAAGCGTAAATACTGTCGCTCATACCTTCCGCAAAAATGCGCAAAACGTCGTCCGCCACGCGTTTAGGAATATTCGAGTCGTATAACATTTCAATCACGTCTTCGTCAAATTTTCGGGTATACTCGTATTTTATCGCCCCGCCGTCAATGCGTTTCGCCGTCGCAATCAAACCCTGTACGTGTTCGGGGTTCGCGCCGATTGCGCGAATTACCGTCCTTTCCGTTTGCAGGGCGTACTTCTTTTCTAAATACGCAACGCAAACCTCGTTTGCGTACGCCAAACCCGTTTCGTCGTCGGAAAGCAAAAACAGCGTGTTTTTCTTGTTCACAAAAAGCCCCAAACCGCTTGAAGCACCTTGAAAACTTCCTTCGCCAAAAAGCGCGACAAGCGCGTTTTTCGCAAACGGCAAATACGCCCTGTCTACAAGCACCGCTATATTTTCATACTCCGCGTTTAACGAGTTTACACAATCGCAAAGCTTTTTCGCTTCGGCGTGAAAAAGAATTCGCCCCTCTAAAAAGCCGTAGCCTTTTGCTCGGAAAACGCTGAGCACGGCTTCGGCGTTGATATCGCCCGTACCGTTTTTCAATAAAACGAACGCGTTTTTCATCGTATACTCCTCTTTCGTATCCGCCGTTTAAGATTCGGAAATCACGTGTTTATGTTTTACGACGTACCCAATCCCCGACCAAACGGTGAGAACCGTAGCCACCGCAAACAGAGCAAAACCGATATACGCAACGATTGCGCCTGCGGTAGCTCCCGCGAACGAGGGTACTTGCGCCGCAAAAATAAGCACGAAAATCGCAATATCTTGCAACGCAGCTTTATATTTTCCCAATTTTTCCGCAGCCATTACTACGCCGTTCGTTGCGGCAATTTGGCGGAACGCGCTAATAATCAACTCTCTTGCAAGAATAATGCTTACCGCAACTGCCGTCGCCACGTATACGGCGTTTTGCGCGTCGCCCAACAGCGAAAACAGCGTGTCTTTCATCGTCATAAGCAACACCATTGCCGTTGCGACCAACACTTTATCGGCGATCGGGTCAAGGAATTTTCCAAGGTTAGTAACAAGCCCACGCGAACGCGCGATATGCCCGTCGATAAAATCGGTGCACGCCGCAACGGCGAAAATAATCGCCGCAATCCCGTAATTGAAGGGAACGCTTTCAAGAAAGAAGAAAAGCACGAATACGGGAATCATACATATTCTCGTCAAAGAAATTTTATTGGGTAAATTCATAATACAAAATCCTCCGTTTTACCGTATAAATCATAATTTTCCACCCGCTCCACCGTTATCGTATAATACTCGCCTTGCGTTGCTTCCAAAGCGTTGAAATATACTTTTCCGTCGATATCGGGAGCGTTAAAATACGCCCTACCGACGAAGCAACCTTTCTCGTAATCGATACCGTCGCAAACGACTTCCACCGTTTTCCCTATAAAGCCGTTCAAAATTTCACTTGCAATCTTTGCCTGCGTTTCGTACAACGCGCGCACGCGTCTTTTTTTCGTCGCGTGGTGAATTTGCGGTTTCATTCGATACGCACCCGTATCCGGCTCGCGAGAATAGGCGAAAAATCCGCAATTCAAGAATTTTGCTTCTTGCAAAAACGATTGCATTGCCAAAAATTCGTCTTCCGTTTCCGAAGGGAAACCGCTAATGAAGGTAGAACGAATGGCAATTTGCGGAATCTTCTCCCGCATTTTTTTTATCAACGCCAAATACGCTTCCCGCGTTCCCTTACGGTTCATAAGCTTCAAAACTCTGTTTTCCGAGTGTTGCAAAGGCATATCGATATATTTTAGAATCTTATCGTTTTGCGCAATCTCTTCTATCAACGCGTCGGAAATTACGTCGGGATAGCAATACAGCAAGCGGATTTTTCGTATATTGTCGAGCGCGGACAGCTTACGGATAAGCTCTACGAATTTGTTTTCGCCGTAAAGGTCTTCACCGTAGCGCGTAGTATCCTGCGCCACCAAAATCAACTCGGAAATTTCCCCAAGCTCCTCCGCTTCCTTTATCAAGTTTTCCATTGGATAGGAGCGGTATTTCCCTCTAATTTTGGGAATCAAACAGTAGGTACAGTGATTAAAGCAACCGTCGGCGATTTTCAAATACGCCACGTGTTCGTCCGTCGTCAAAACGCGTTCGAAAGAATACCCGTCGTTGCCCTTCCCCACGAAATCCACGCGCTCGTCTTTTTCGTACGACCGCTCCAACGCCTCGAAAATCTTCTCGTAATCGGAAATCCCCAAAAAGACGTCGGCTTCTTGCAAGGGCGCGAACAACTCGTCGATAAACTTTTGCGGTAAGCACCCCGTCACCACTATTTTTTCCAAATTTCCGCTTTTATAATCGGCACATTCGAGAATCGTTTGAATAGCTTCTTCCCGCGCCGACTGCAAAAAGGCACAGGTGTTGACGACGACGATTTGCGCTTTTGATAAATCGTCCGTCAATCGACAGCCGTTTTCTTTTAACAAGCCTAGGAGTTTTTCCGTGTCCACGCGGTTTTTATCGCACCCCAAGGAAATGACCCCGAACAATTTATTGGATAACATTCTTTATACTCCCAAAAGAACGGTATTATTATAACACATAAAATATGACAGAATCCGTCATGATTAAAAATTTCTTTATTTTTTTACAGCGTGCCGTATTTGCTTTCAAATTCCTCTTTGGTAATGAGTACTTTGCGAGCTTTTGCGCCCTCGAAGCTGGAAATATAGCCCATTTCTTCCATCCATTCAACGATTTTGCCCGCTTTGTTATAACCGATCGAGCATTTTCTTTGAATGAGCGAAATAGACGCGCTGTTGCTTAAAATCACGTGGCGCAAAGCGTCGATATAAACGGGTTCAATTTCGTCACCGCTACCGCCGAACGAACCGCTATCCGATCCACCGCTTCGCGTATTGTTGATATACGCCGTCGCGCTCTCGTCGTAGTACGCCTCGTTATTGGCTTTAATGAAATTAACGACTCTTTGCGAATCTTCCGCCGAAATAAACGCGCTTTGTACGCGCACGGGCGTATTGATTCCCTGCATGGTGTAGAGGAAATCCCCTTTGCCGAGTAGCTTTTGCGCGCCCGTTTGATCGAGAATAACGCGCGAGTCCACGTCGGTGGCGACGGCAAACGCGATACGGGTAGGCAAATTGCTCTTGATAACTCCCGTAATGACATCCGTCGAGGGGCGTTGCGTAGCAACGACGAGGTGAATCCCTGCCGCACGCGCTTTTTGCGTAAGGTTTTGAATCCTATCCTCTATATCCTTCTTCGCTTTGAGCATGAGGTCGGCAAGCTCGTCGATAATAATGACGATTTTCGGCAAACGCTCGTTCTTTTCGATATGCGCGTTATATTGATCGAGGTTTACGACGTACGTACCCGCACGGCTCATTTGCTCAAAGAGCGCGTAACGGCGGTTCATTTCCCCGATTGCCCAATTCAAGCTTTGTACGGCTTTGTTCGCGTCCGTAATGATCTCGTTGATCATAAGGTGCGGTAAACTGTTATAAAGCACGAATTCCGTCATTTTCGGGTCAATGAGGATAAGTCGTAATTCTTCGGGCGAATATTTATAAATCAAACTTATAATAAGCGAGCCGAGGAACACGCTCTTACCCGAACCGGAAGAACCCGCGACGAGCATATGCGTCATTTTGGATATATCCCCGTATACCTTGCGGTTGCCTACGTCCTTACCCATAGCAAACATAATGGACGAGGATTTCGCGTTTACGTAAGTATCGCCCGTGAGCATACAGCCAAGCTGTACGAACTGCCGTTCTCTGTTCGGCACTTCGATACTCACCGCGCCGTCTTCGTAGTTGGGATAAATATTTACCCCGCTCGAATGTAAGCTGATCGCGATTTCTTGATCGAGCGCAACCACTTTTTTGTGGGAAATATTTCTCGGTAGCGTTACGTTATACCGCGTAACGGTCGGACCAAAAGTCACGGAAGCGATCGTCGCGCCGATAACCTTGAAATCTTCCAAGGTGGCAATAATGTTTTCTTTTGCCATTTGCACCTCTTCCATATCCAAAGAGGGCTCGACGTCGCGACAGTCGAAATCGTCCAAATGCGGGCGCACGTACGGGCGTATCACGCGGGGTTTGGGAGGCGGAGGCGGAGGTGGCGTGGGTTGCGGAGGCGCTACGCGAGGCTCTTCCACGGCGCGGGGCGCACCCCGACCGTTCGTATCCTCTTCGGGCACGTCCCGACCGCCGAATCTATCGCCTTTATCCTCTTCCCCTCTTCTTCCCGAACCGAAATCGGTAGGAATCTCGTAAGGTTCGTCCTCTTCTTCGTCGAATATGTCAATCCCGCTTCTCTCACGGGTAGGTTCGTCGCCACCATCCTCTTCGGAGAAAGCTCTACCGTCGCGACGACCGTCCTCTTCGCTCGATCTACCCCCGTCGCGGTCGTTTCCTTCTTCCGCGCTAAAAGGTTCTTCGCTTCTGCCCGAAAAGGCGCGCGAAGCCGTTTCCCTGCCCGCGTCGTCGTTGCCGAATACGTTGGGATTTTCCGGAGAAAAGATATCCATATAATCGTGACGACGATAAGGCTCTTCACTCCGTCCACCCGTTTCTTCCGTAGGCGTAGGCTCGTCCACTTGAATCGTCACGCGAGGATCGTCTACGATCGGAGTCGTCGGCTCTTGCGTAGTTCCCCGTTCCTCTTCCTCGACGGAGGGCACGTAAGTGCGCGTCGGCGCGGGGTCTTCGTATACGGGATAAGATACGGTGGGTTGCGGTTCGATGGGCGGAGGCGCAATCGGTTGTGCGGGCGGTATGCTCGGCGCAGGCGTTTGCGTAGGTGCGGGCGCTTGCGGTTCTTGCGAGCGGTCGTCAAATACTTTCAAGGGAGGTTGTCCACCCTCGTTCACCGCCGTTTGATACGCTTCCGAATACGATTGTCCACCGCTCGGCGCGGGATTCGCTCCCACGGGCGGGCGTCTATTGACGCTCGAATTGGGATCGAAAATAAGATTTCTCTTCAAGTGCTCTTCGGGCGGAACGCCGAAGAGAAAATCACGACTGTTTTCATAAGAAGATTGCAAGTCGGGGTCGTCCGTAGGCGCGGTTTGCGTCCCGTTAAACGGCGAAAAACCGTTCCCGCCCGTTTGCGTGGGCATCTCTTGACCAAGCGTAAACGCAGGTCTTTGCGGCATAGACTCCCCGCCGTACCCGTACGCGCTTGCGTCGTAGCCCGTAGCTTGCGGAGCGGGCTGCGCAACTTGCGGTTGCTCGGTGGGCTGAGGTTGCTCTTGCCTCGTCGCCGTCGGCGTTTCCACGGTTTGCGGAACGACTTGCGGAGCGGGTTGTTGCACCGTTTCCTCGCCCGTTTTCACCGTTGTTCTCTTTTTGTAGGATATGAACGCAAGATACCCGAAAAAGAGCACGAGCGCGGAATAAACGACGATTGCGCCGATCTTCGTCGTTAAAGAAGAAAGCAAGAATACGAGCAACGCGCCAATCCAGCCGAAAACGGTTGCCGAAAGGAAGGAATTTCCCTGTTTGAAACACTCGTTCACGTACGAAAAATCAAACGATCCAAAAGAATAAGTCGTTGCCGCGTGCGTCAATAAAAGCGCGCATACGATCGCGGAAAACAGGCAAAAACGCGCGCCTTTGCCCTCTTTCTTCTTTTTTCCAAACAAGCCTCTTACAGAAAGGAAGAAAAACCAAACCAAAGCGGGATAAGCGGCGTAGCCGAGTACTCCGAGTAAAAAAGCTTGTACACTTCCCCCGATTACGCTACCGAACACGAGCGAACCCGTACATAAAATCAAAAACGCCAATAAAGAAAACAACGCAAAGACGGCGGCGAAACTTTCTTTCGTCACCACGCTTGCTTCTTTTTTTTCTTTCTTATCCTTTTTCTTTTTC
>JAFQGG010000050.1 GCA_017415505.1 Clostridia bacterium | reverse complement strand
TCGCTTAACTTTCCTTTATTTAGCCTTTTCTAAGTCAACGCAATTGCGCTGACTTGCTTTTGCTTGCAGTTTTTTACGCTTAAAAATTTTTTGAAATTTCTCGTTTATTTTGCTTGACTTTTATTTGCAGGTCTGTTTTTTGTAAAAATTGCAGAAAAGAGCGTAATGGATAAATTAGATTATATTTATCTCTGCTCTCTTGATGAACTCGATAAATATCTGTCGGCGATAGGTCGTTCCACGATTTAACACCATACGAATCGAAGTTCAATAATATGGGGATAAGAATATCGTGTTGATATTTTATTGTTGATTCGCGTAGTGGACGCAGGCGAAGATATTCTATAAATTCCTCGAAGTCGTCTTTAAATTGGATAGGGCAGCATTTCTTTTGTTGTCTCATTATAAGACCTCCTTAATTTTTGTGCTTTCATTATACCATAATCACTACAATAATTAAATCCGTTTACATAAAAGACACAAGGAGAATAACATTATGACGAAAACAACAAAATATCGCTTATTCAAAAAAATCTTCAACCACTCGCCACCAAAGAATAATAAAATAGAAAAAATGCTAAAAAGAACACCTATAAACCAACATTATCCGAGTAGAAATTCTTACAATTGCTGTTGTATCAAGCAATCCGAAGTTTCTTCTCGGATAATATTTTTATTAAGGATATCCTCGTTCCAATCTTTATTCTTCGGAACGAGGATTTTTGTCGGTATGCCTTGCTCGAACAGCCTGTCAGCAATGATAGCGTTGTACTCTCTACCTTTCATATCGTTGTCCAAGCATAGATATACTTTTTTGATATTCGGATTGTCTTTCAGCATCTGATCGAGAACCTTGCTCCCGATTCCACAGCACGCCGCATAACTGTGTGTTTGCCATTCTTCTTTGTTCATAGAAATAAACGAAAGCATATCGATAGGCGCTTCAAAAATATACAGCCTATCGCTTTTGCCGTGCCAATGGAAACTGTATTCGGGAATCGAGCTTTCCACGTTTCCGCGAAAGTTTCCGCCCGTACCTCGTAAACTGATATGCTTTATCACGCCGTTTTTATCTTTTCCCACGAACGCGGCGTTATGATATTCCGCCGTTTCATATAAAAGTCCGTGATTGGCAAACACGGAAAATACTTCCTCATCTATCTTCCGTTTCTCTACGAGATACTGATATACCCGCCGCATATTTTTATTTGCAGTCGGAACCACGAACGGTTTCTTTTCTTTTTGCGGTTTGGGTTTGGCTTGTTTGAGTTCACCCGTGCTATCCCCGATTAAAAATTGCATTGCTTGAATAAAATCTTTCTCAAAAAATTTCCGCACGAACGAGATTGCGTTTCCGCCTTCGTTTTCATAGAAATTAAACCATTTTCCACCGCGAATGCGTATCGTATCTCCGCCGTGTTTCCACTCGTGTTCCGAACCCGCCGTTTCTACTTTCTCGCCTCGCCGTCGAAGTAAATCCACTATATCCACTTCGCTTGCTTCCTTGATTTGTTGCTCCGTATATTTTACAAATGCCATGCCTTCCTCCTTTTAGACATAGAAAAACGCCACACTTTCGTGTGACGTCCAACTTCATTTATTTTTATTTATTCTTCCGTTTCTTCGGTTGTTTTAATTTCTAACGCAGGCTTGTCTTTTGCGTTCAACGGAGATATTACCGAACCACCCAAACGTTCTTCAATATCCGTTCTCGCATTTTTTGCAACCGCACCGCCTTCCCTTGCAATTTGCTTGCTTTCCGTAAACGTTTCGGGTTGTCTGCTTTTAGATATTGCCGTTGTAGTTACTTCCGCAAGCATATTTAAGACGAGTTCAATATTCGTCATATTATCCCGAAGATTTTCCTTTTTTAACCCTTTAACGGCTTTGTATTCCTTAACAGTCAAACCACTCCACGCCTTTGTCATTTCATTGGTTAAAATGGCATAATCTTTATCCCTTTCGACACCACGCGCCTTCCACTCGTCCGTGAGTTCTTTCCGCATTTCTATCGTTTGCAAACGTTGGTTTATCCAACCTTCGGTATAACCTTTTGCACGATAAAATTCCGCACCGCGCAAGATTGCTTTTTCGGGATCGGCAATTTCGTCCAAGCGTTCACTGCCAACTTGCGCCAGCCACATTTTGAAAGGTTCCGCTTTAGGAGACGGGATCGACTGCACCAAACGCAAAACGCCTTTTGTATCAAGGCAATCCGTAAAATATGATTTTCCATCTTTGGGCGATATCATTTTCAGTCGGTTACAATTTGTAACCAACTCACTTCCTTCTTTGGAAAGTCTATGTTTTAATACCTTCCAATAGTTATTCGGGTTTTCGCTATCCGTCAATACCGCGACAACGTCCACTACAGAAAAATACCATTCCTCTTTCTCGGCATTCCAAAGGGTTCTGATTTGTTTGCTCTCAAAAACTTTCAATTTGTTTTCCATCTTGCACCTCATCTGTACGAATTTATTATAGCATTTTTTGAAAAATTTTACAAGGATTTTCCTATATGTCCAAGAAAATTATTCTTGTTTTATGCCGTGCGCGCGTTTCTTTTCGTCTATCGCTCTGCGGAGCTTACTCTCCGTTTGTCCGCGCCCGCTTTTACCTTTCTCCAAGCCATCTTGCAACAATCTTCCAAGATAATGAAAAAGACGGAACGCACTGCGCGTGGCTGTCCATTGTTGATAGTTCCGCCATTCCAACATTTGCTTTGCGTACTCGTTCCCGTCCGCTTGCGCTTCGGTGAGCCAACGCTTGCCTTCTTCTACGTTTCTTTTCGTTCCTTCGCCGCGAAGATACATTTTCCCGATTAGATATTTCGCTACCGTATTTCCAAACCTCGCCGATTCTATGAGCAATTCCAACGACCGCTTTGGATTATATTCCATAGAGTTTTTATCCAGCAAGTCTTTCGCTTCTTTATAAAGCTCCCACATCTTTTTCTTTTCTTGCCACAACGGGTCCTGCTCCGTTCGCAATATTTTCATTGCTTCTTTTACTACGGCGTTTCGGATAGTTTTGAATTCTTCATTTCTTGATAACGGCAACCTATACGCCTTTCCGTCTTGATAGGTTTTCACGATTTTATCTTTTTCTTTATACCACAGTTCGTAAAGCTCGGCTATCCGTTCGTCCTTTGCAAGCTCGTCCACGATACCGTTCACAAGATTTTTCGCTTTCTTGGGAAGATATCCGTACACCTTCTTGCCCGCATAATCTTTCAGCTCGTCCACCAATGCTTTCAGCATAAGCTCGACCGTTTCGTTTTGGTAATCACCGTTTTGGATTTTCGTTATCAGTTCTTCTGCCTTGTCACGCCCCAGTGCGCGAAGTTCATCACGCTGTTTTGTTTGTTCAACGAATACATGGTATAGGTCTTGCTTGAATATTTCATTTGCAAAACTTGATTTTAATTCCTGCAATTTCCGCTGTGTCATATACGGTTCTTTGCCTGTTGAATACGAAATCAAATGCACATGCGGATGATGTCCTTCGTTATGAAACGCGGCGTACCATTTAATATCCTCACACGATATTCCCATTGCCCTTGCAAGCTCTTCTTCTTTTGAACAGAGTAACCTCTTCCACTCTTTTGCGTTATCATAACCAAGCCTTACCGCATTCTCTCGCCGTAAAGATAATACCGTTGTCCATACCGCACCTTTATGCTCGGCTACTTCTCTTGTCACTTTTTCCAAATCGATTCCGCTTTCAGCAGAAAATAAACCGTGCGCGCCGTCCTTTTCTACTCTTGGACGCATTGCGATATACTCGACGTAGTTTTCTTTCTTCCCGATCCTATCCAAATTTTCTTCTATCGTTCGCGTAATCAATTCGCTTGCGGAATATTTCGTCGGCTGTTTTTTATAATCTTCGTATTCAAAACTTTTTACCGTTTCGGGAAAATCTTTCACGAGTTTGCGTATTAAATTCATTTGTTCCTTCGTGGCAGGTTCGCTTTTCCAAGCCTCTTCACAAAATTCAACGCCCTCTCTCGTCGCAACGTATTTAACAAGGTTTACACCGTGTCCTTTCGTCCCCGATTTTATATACCGCCACTTCAAAATAAACTTCGCCATTTTTTATTCTTTTTGGAATCGCACCACGTCCTCGAACGATATTCGACCGTATAAACGTTTCACTTCTTCCACGCACATACCGCGAAGTGCGGACAGCGTTTCTTCGTCTATTTCATTGTTCGCCGCCGTCACGTGCATCATCATTGCCGTTTCCACTGCCAACTTAAATAGCAAACTTGCCATTCGCCCCTCGAAACCATCCAACGTTCCCTTTATTATAGAGGTTACCGATTCTGGAAGATATCTTCGATAACCTTCAGCCGATAGATATTCACAATAAAAATTAACAGCCTTTTCAATAAACTCCGACTTCGTTCTGCACCCGTCATCCTTATACAACGGTTCTATCTTTTGCAGCGTTTCGTCCTTTATCCAAAGTCCAAATCTACTTTTTTCATCTTCTACTGCCATTTCGTCCTCCATGCTTATTTTTTTGCCACAGCACCGCACTTATCCGCCAAACACTTGCCGTTTAGCAATTCACAGCACCGCACCTTCTTTTTCGTGCATTTTACAGCACCGCAACTAAAATCGCTACATCCCTTTAACTGTCGGCGTTGCCGGCAGAAGTAAACCGCAAAACGGGGCTTTACAGCACCGTTGCTTATTCCTGCAAGGTTTTAGGTACACCCGCTTTCTCGCTTTTCACCCGCCAACCGTTCCAAAAACCGTCCTTATTCTCGTCATCTTCACGCTTTCGAGTGTTTCCTTTACTTTTTCGGTCTTCGTCGAAATAGGGCGTAATCTTGCCTGCTACTGTGGTATTAACCCCGAGTCCTCTTGTTCAAGTTCTTCCAACGGTTCTTCATAATATTTTCCGTCCAGATTTTCATAAAACTTTTTCTCTCCCATACTCTCATCCCATTTTTCAAACTCTTGCGCTATTCTTGCCGCTTGCACAATGCTTTCTATCGAATACTTCTCCCACGCATTCTTTTCGGGATTCAAAACGGAAAACGCTCCAATGTCAAAATCAATTTCCAAGACAGCCGAGATACGTTTATCCGTTTTCAAAGCGTCTTTCAATACGTCATACATCGTTTCTTCAATGGAATAATGCTGATTAAAAAACGTAGCAATCGTATCCACCGTATACTCTTTCGGATTACCACTGCTTTGAACCTCCGCGCAACATTTTGCGAGACTATAAAAATCTTCACCTCTTTCCGTAATGAAATGATAATCTTCCACTTCATCCCTTATGCGCACCACAGCAAATTGTTTTGCTTTCAACGCTTCCGCTTTGTTATCTGCTTGGATTTGCTTTTCGATTTCTTCGCGTTGCTCTTTGGGTATCAACGCCTGATACCATTCTTCCGCTTTTCTCTGTAGTTGCTCATCAAAATTATTCCCCCCGCGTTCGAGCGCTTCGCGTATCGCAACGTATTTTCGATACGGAATAGAAATTACCAAATCTTTATTCGCCATCATTCACCTCCGACGTTTTTTCGCCAATCGCAAAAAAAGAACTCTTATCTACCTTTTGCGTTTTCCCCTTGCCTTTCACGGGAACTTTTTCAGCCGATCGCAAAGAAAGATACTCCCTTACTCCCATCGGCACGGTTTTGTTGTACAGCGTTTCCAGGGATTTTTCCAGCTCCGTTTCGACCTTTTGTCCTTTTTGTTCCAAGTATAATTTCAGTGCCGAAAGTTTTTCTTCGTCAAACGATACCGTTATATTTTTTTTCATATACTTATCTCCTTTTTCTTTACTGACTTTGTCACAAAAAACTATAACATTGCCATTGCTCCTTCATCCACCTCGCGTCCTTCGAGTTCTTCCATGGGAACTTCGGCGTAGTCGTTTGAGTTTTCTGCTTCACCTACAAAGTCATCTATTCCTTCAATTACTTCGTTTTTAATATAAATCAAACAGCATTTACAAAAACTAATGCCTATCCCTCGCTGACCGTTTTGTATATTAATCCGAACTGAACCCATTCTACCGCACCCAGAGCAACTACGGTTCTTTTCCCACGTTTTTTCTATTACCACTTCGCCTTGTGTTGATTGAACTCGTGTTTCTGTAATACCTTTTTCTTTGTTACGGACAGGCAATGGAATCTGTTCCCAATATTCCGTGTCAATATATAATTTTTTAAGCAAATTAACAGTGGTTTCACCCATCTTGTATTTCTTTGCTATTTCCTTAATGGACAATCCGCTATATTTAATATCTTGCAATGCTAAATACTTTTTTCTTTCATGAGGTAAGCCAGTAGGTTTATTTACATAGCGTTGTCTTAATTGACTTACGTTACCTTGCGTTACTCCATATTTTTCGCACAGCCTCGTTATAGACTCACCATTTCTTAATTCTGCAACTATTTGACGGTTTATTTGAGACCTTGGCTCTTTCCGATACATTTCAACCTCCCATATACTTACCGTTTTTAAGTTCTTTCGCTATCAATGCTCTCGTACTCATTATCCCTCCTAAAATAATCCTCTAAATATTTCCATAAGCACGTCCACAACAATGGAATTGCCTGCCTGCTTATACAGTTTAGAATGCGTAGTCACTTTTGCCGCGTGCTCATAGGCTTCATCGTCAAAACCCATCAAGCGCCAACACTCTTTCGGCGTGAGCTTTCGGATACGTTTTTCCGATTCGATAATA
Source organism: Clostridia bacterium (assembly GCA_017415505.1). GTDB lineage: Bacteria > Bacillota > Clostridia > Christensenellales > Borkfalkiaceae > Scatosoma. Next base: position 74,666 of record JAFQGG010000050.1, on the reverse strand, counting down.
CCCTGCCCGTTCCGTTTTAGGTCTGCACCGCAATTCGTGGTGAGTGTTCCCACGCAACTTCCGTCGCTGCGTATCACGCCGTTATACCCGTCGTACACCATCGGTTCATCCACGACAAGGATTGCCGTTTTGAACCCTTCCGGGCGCGTCGTTACCGTTGGCGACACCCCGCTTTTATTTACGCGCTTATTGAACGCGTCTATTGTATCGCCATCCGCACAATCATTCTCGCGTATCGTTTCAAAGGCTTGCCTATAAAACCTGCGCCCGTCTTCACTCGACATTCTTGCATCCGCATACAGATTCCCCAACCATATTCCTTGATTTGCCGTGCGGTATATCTTGGTCAGGTTCAGCTTTTCAAGCGTTTCTTCTTTGAGATAATATCTCTCGGCTACGTTCTTTTCAAGCACGTCTTTAAGTTTTCTCGTCTTTGGTTTCTTTTGCGGGAAATTATAAAAATACTTATCCCCTTGCCAACTCAGCATAAAACAACGCTCCCGATCCTGGGGAACGTCAAAATCTTTGGAGTTCAACAATGCGTAGCGGTTGGTATACCCCAAACTTTCCAAGAACGCACACCACGAAAAAAAGTCTTTTCGATTGCTCGCGCTCAACACGTCGGGGACGTTTTCCATGAGCAAAATTTGCGGAAGTTCTTTCATTTCTTTTAAGAGCCGTTCCACTTCCCACAGTAGCCCGCTACGCGTTCCGCTACCCTTACTCATGCCTTGTTTCTTTCCGACTTTGGAAAGGTCGGTACACGGGAACGAGTACGTCAAAATATAATCGTATTTATCCGTTTCCACCACGCCTAAATCTTCCGCTTTAATTTTCATAATATCCGTGGGCATAAAAAAAGTGCCGTGTACTGCGTTGTAGCTGTCCACGACACTTTTTTCTATTTCACATATCCTATGATATTCAAACGACACGCCAAGATTTTTTAAGGCTTGCGCTTGCGCGCCTATCCCCGCAAACAGTTCAATGAGCCGAACGGGTTTTGTCAATTTCAACGGTACGTTCCCGTCAAAAAAGGACATCTGTTGCCCTACGCTTTTGATGGTGCTTGCCATAGGCTCACCCCATTCCCATTTGCGGAGCTTCGTCTTGTTCGTTCATAATTTCTTTGTGATAACGATTGCAATAATCCTCAACAAAAATCCCCGTTTCTTCAAAACTGTTTACGCTTGCGTGAGATTGACCGATAAAGTCTTGATGCAAGTTTTCCAAAATTTTCCCTTTTTCTTGATATAACGCTTTATATACATTGTCATCAAACTCTACCTCTCCGCAAATAGCCTCACGGAATTCCGTTTTCACCGATGTTTCATAGCTATGACAAAAAACATTTTCTGTCGTTCCTTTTAATAGCTCTGCTTCATACGCTTTGAATTCTTGGTCAACGCTCTCTATCACTTCGTGTTTGTAATCGATTTCTTCTGATTGTTCTTCGGGAATCAATTCCTTTTGCACGATTACACCGTTACTCAAAACAAAATCGGACGTATTCTCTAAATCGGGGTGATTGGTCGTAATCTCGAAACCGTCTACGACGTCGCTGTCTTGTAGAATGATTGATTTCGCTACTTCGTCTGCCGTTAAATTTGAATACTCGTCGGTATCAATATCCATTTCAATCGTCAATCTTAATTTTTTTCTCGTCTTTTCCATAGCTCCCTCACATTCCCATTTTTATTGGCGTTTGCGTCATTGCTTTTAGATGTTTTTCCGCGTACCATTCAACGAACGACTCCGCATCCGTATTCGTCGCCACGCTTGCGCTTGGAGTTCCTTGATAAGCGTCGTAAAGTTTCTGCAAGATTTCGCCCCTGTTTTGTAACAACGCTTTATATACGTTGTCTTCGTAATCCCCTTCACACACCGCATCTCTCAGCGCAGTTTTTACGGAAATCTCATAGGCATCGTCAAAGACTTCTTCCGCGGTTTTACCTGCCGTGCGTTCATTCTTAAATTCTGCAAATTCTTTTACGATACTTTCTTCTACTTCTTTTTCGTCGTCGGGTTCCTCGTATACGCTCTCGTCCACAATATTCGCGCCAAGCATACCGAGCATTGCTTCCGATTTATCTTCTGCGGTTACGCCGTCTGGCGCATTCGCAAGATACACCGCTTGTTCCACCAAGTCTTCCGCCGTAATCGTTTCAAGCGTTTCTTCTCCTGCCTTTTCTTGTTCTTTTTCGTAATATTCATCCAGGCTTTCGATACTAAACTCATTGAGTTCTTCCTTCGTCATCCCGATTACGTTTTTCAACGTAAAGTATAAATCCTCGTCGTTGTGATGATGTTCTATCATCCAACTAAGGAAATTGTCTATAATTTCCGTCTTTCTTTTATCCGTTATCACGCTATATTTTCCTCCTGATTTTCATTTTCATCTAATACATGGTTATCCCTTATCTCTTGCATAAGGTCCGTATATTCGTCTACCGTGTACTCTGTTCCAAAGGTTTCATTGACCTTTGCAATGAGTTCTTCATCCGTTTGTTCTTCAATCGTATAACAGCTTACAATTTTTTCAACAAATCCTTCTTCTTCGCCGTAATCGTAAAGCGCAAACACGTACAATGTCTGCGCTTCTTCGATTTGTAGACTCGTGTATCCAAGCCCCGTCATTTCTTGTTCGATTTTCTCGCATATCATGCTTGCCGTCGTTTCATATTCGGCAATGAATTGTTTTGCTTCGCTCATGTCTACATTCGCCAATTGCGAAAATATCCCGACTATCGCCAAGACGGGTGTTAAAATGATAATGATTATCCCGAGTATAATCCCCATAACCTTTTTGAACAGCTTTTTATCCGTCAAAACGGCAACCGCCACTTTCTTCAAAATGGGTATAATCGGCGCTGCCATTATCTACCTCCCGACGTTCCGAATATTTCCGCTTTATACTTCGGCGCAATCACTTCCAAGAGATATCTTTCGTTCCCACAGCGATACAAGCAGGTCCCTCGTTCGGGATATTTTATAAGCTCGAATTCGCAAGACTCTACCTGCAAGGCGTCCATATATTCTTTCGGATTTATCTGCCCTGCGTTGAATAAGAACTGATGCGTTGGAATACTAAACAGCGGTTTCGTGTATTCCCGTATGCTCGGCAATAAAAAATCTTCGATGTTTTGGCTTGCCAATATCACCGAAGATTCCTTTTTTCGCACCCGTTTCATTGCGTTTCGGATATATTCAATTGCCGTCATATTCGTCAAGAACAAATACAGCTCGTCAATGCTTGCCGCCGTGTTGCCCTTTCCTAAAAGTTGATTGCTCATATACGAAAGGATATTAAACAGCATAGCGTCCTTTAACCGTTTATTCGTATCCATAAGCCCTTTCACGCCAAAGCATAAAAACGCGTCGTCCGTGATATTCGTATGCCCGTTGAAAAACTTACTTTCCGCGCCTACGCACATAGAATTGATACCCAAGCATACTTCCTGCAACGTCGATTCCGAATACAGGTGCTTTCGCGTATGGTCGTATAACATATATTCTTCTTCGCACAGTTTATAAAAGTCCGCCATCGTCGGATAGTCCGTCGGTTTTAATTTGGAATAGTCCGTCGTATCCGTTATCCCGAACTGCGCATACAACCGTACGAGCAGGATTTCTATGGTATCGATTTGCGTATCGTCGAAATCTTTATAGCTACGGAAAAAGTCTTTCAAAAACGCTACGTGTTGGGAAAGTCTTGTCACTTTCTTGAACGCTTCCGGCGCGCTCTCGTCGATTTCTTCTTCCATATCCGTCCACGCTTTCGGTTCTAACGGGTTGATTTTGTACTCACCCGACATAAAATCGATATAGCAACCGCCGAGCGCGGTGCAGAGTTCTTCGTATTCCTGTTCGGGATCGAGACATATCACACGCTTGCCCGATTCACGGATATTCGTGAGTATTAATTTCAATAAATACGATTTCCCTTGCCCGCTATTGCCAAGGATTAAGATATTGCTCGTCGTTTTATCCCCCGACCGCTTATCAAAGTCCACGAGAATGTTCGTGCCGAACTTGTCTTTCCCGATATACAATCCTTTTTCGTCCGTTTTGCCTGAATAACTAAACGGATATAAATTCGCCGCCGAGCTTGCAGGCAGTACCCGTTCGTATTGCGTTCCGAACTGATTTCCGCCTATCGGCAACACCGATAAAAATCCTTCCTTTTGGCGAAGCGTCAGCCTATCCACCGATATCTTCGAGCGCGTCAGCTCTATCGTTATCTCTGATTGCAGTTCCTTTAATTGTTCCAAGTTTTTCGCTTTCAGTTCAATAAACACCGAACAATGCAACAGCGATTCCCTATTCTTGCGGATATTCGCCAAAAGTTCGATTACGTCCTGTAAATTCCCTTCCGCTTCCACCGCTTCACTTACGTCGTTTCCGCCCGACTGCATCTTATTTTTCCGCGTGGCGTTTTGGATAATCTTCCGTTGTTCCATAGACTCGACAAGCCTATGATAAATCCTGAGCGTTACGCCGTTCCTGTCCGCTATCCTTGCCAGTATCGCTTGTTCGTCCGTACTCGGCGGATATTCCCGTATCGCCCATACGCATCTGTAGCTGTCCCCAACGATATAATAATCGGTCATGAACTTGATAATACTCGGCGCGATACAGTCAAAGAAACTTTTTGTGCGTATCCGTTCCGCTTTTTCTTCGGATATTTTCTTTTTGTCTACCTTTTCTTGGAGATACTGTTCCCCGTCAAAATCGGGCATTTGTTCCCCGAACGAACTCGACTCGAAATATAACGCCAAAAAGCGTTTAATTTCCGCCTTGGTCATTCTGTGCGTATCAAAGCCCTGTTCGGAGATTACCTTTTGAATGGCGTTCGCGCGGTTGAACGTCTGCACGGGGTTCAAATTCCTACACCGCGCAATGAACAAAAACTGTCTTGCCGTTGCCATTTCCATTTGGATTTCGTCCAAGAACGCAACGTCTTTTTTCAAGAGGTCCTTGACTTTCGGGTTTTGTTCTTTTTCCATTCTGTCTACCAAATGCGCCTTGTTCCCGTCAAAGCGTTCTGCCGAGTCCAGGCACACGATTTCAATATCGGGAACGGTCGAAAGCACCACCGTCAATTGATGCACTTTTACCTCCACGCTTGCCGACGATAACACCGAGATATTGCTCGGCGTTACGTGAAAAAACAGCAGTTCCCCGCCGTTTGTCAAAAGCCCGTATTCGCTAAACGATTTCACGCCGAGAAAAGTCTGCACCGACGCGCCGTTTTTCTTTTTTTGCTTCTCTTTCTTGCTCACTGATTACCTCCATTTATACATTTGCTGTTCGGTTAGAAAATATTTTACCGAAAACATGATAAAATTCATCACCGTTGCATCGTCTTTGCGGATTGTCAAAAATCCGTAACACAGCGTTATCGCCATCGGTATCAGCCAGCCGAGCTTTACGAGCGCGAACGCCGATATCAAAAGAAGAATGCAAAGGATGAGAAAGTCTTTCAAACCCCACAGCCACATATTTGCTTTCGCTTTTAAATTCTTTGGATATAAATAATACACTACATACCTCGTATAATATTGTTTAGATTTAGTCGGATGAATCCAGACTACAATATTATCCTTTATTTTGTTTATCTTAAAAGAGTTTTTCTTTTTTCTCTTTTTAAGATATAATGGACATAGTTTCTGTGGTTTGGTTCAGTCATACCTAACGGTATTTCGTTTGATGGGAGAGTCCAACCGCAACTCTATGTCTTTTTTGTTGATTAGTTAGATAACGCTGTTTCGTTTTATTTCTCACGAGAGTACATTGACATTGATTTTGTGGTCGCACAGAAATAAATTTTTTACTTCAAGGAGGATACCTTTATGATTTTTTGCGGTATCGACGTTGCTAAGGATAAGCACGATTGTCACATTTTTTCTTCCGATGGCGAAATCCTTTGTGATAATTTCTCTTTTCCTAACTCTTTGGATGGCTTTCTTGCTTTCCAATCTCTCTTATCTAAATGCGCTAACGGCAATTTAGATAAAACAAAAGTAGGGCTTGAATCTACCGGTCACTACTCAACCAACCTGTTGAGATTTCTTAAGCAATTAGGGGTTTCCGTTACACTTTTTAACCCTCTTTCCGTTTGCCAGTCAAGACGTGCTTATTCTTTGCGCAGAACTAAAACGGATATAAACGACGCGCGTTATATTGCTCAATTATTAGTTTCCGATAGGTCAAGTCCCTACCATGAGCAATTATACCACATTTCTTCCTTAAAGTCACTCACTCGAACACGGTTTCGGCTAAATAAAGAGCTTCAACCGCTAAAAAATCGTTATAGAAGGTCTGTTCATATCCTTTTCCCCGAACTTTCTTCTTTCTTTTGCAACCTTTATACCAATTCGTGCTTATCTCTTTTAGAAGTTTTACCTTCTGCAAAAGACATTGCTTCTTGTAATATTACCAAGCTTTCCAATATCCTTTCATCCGCTTCGCGCGGTAGATTTAAGAAAGACAAAGCTTTGCAATTAAAACAACTCGCAATCTCTTCCATTGCTTCTTACAATCTTGGCGATGCTTTTGAGTTAAAACTCTTAATTCAACGTATTCGCTTCCTTGAAATGCAAAAAGCGGAATTGGAAAAGGAAATTGAAAGAATTTTAGCAGAGCTTCATTCCCCCATTACTTCTATCCCTGGTATTGGCAACGTTTTAGGCGCAACTATTCTTGCCGAAATTGGAGATATTAACAAATTCTCTTCTCCTGCAAAACTGCTTGCTTTTGCAGGCTGCGATCCGTCCACCTACCAATCTGGTAAATTCGTTGCTAAAAATACACCTATGGTGAAACACGGTTCGCGATATTTACGCAATGCTTTATACCTTGCTACTACCGCTGCCAATATTTCCAGTCCTTCCTTTCAAGCTTACATTTCCAAAAAGAAAGAACAAGGTAAACACCATTACGTGGCTATCTCCCACGGTATGAAGAAAATGTCCAGAGTTATTTTCTCTGTTCTCAAATCCAACGTTCCTTTTGTTGAGCGTTTCTAACTTATTCAACTGTTAATCTTCTTCTCAGACAATCTTAGATTGTCTATTTTGTCTCGCCAATTTTTAGTTTCTTTTATTTTTCTGAAAAAATTTTTGAAACAGTGCCTATTTTCGCTTGACTATTTAATAGTTAGCTCCCATAACCGGTCCTTCCGTTTCGCCTTCATCCCATACGCTTTGACAAAACTCTTGCGGCGTTTCATTGTGATATCTTTGGATCCTTTCCGCTACCATGTCTTTGATGAGTTTCGATTCTTTTGCCGTAGGTTCGTAATCGAACCACTCGTCATTGTCTATATCTCGACTGATTTGACACTTGATTTTCAGTTCATCGTCAAAGGGATTATAAAAGCCCCAGATATTCAGCCAAGTACCTTCTTCATCATTGATGTTGATATTGAATTTTTTATCTACGTCAAAGAATGCGTCCACCATGAAATTGATTTGTTTTTGGTTATCGTCATCCACTTCCAACTCGGGATCGATTCTTATATCTTTTCTCTCCAATTCCAAATTCTCTTTCATCTTAAATCGCCTTTTTAAATACAAGCCAATAGCTATGAGTTTTGGCAACACAATTTTGTTGTTTTGCATCTCGCTGTAATTTATTGCTTGACACCTTTATCACAATATCCCTCAAAACAAATCCTATTTTTTCAGCATAATTGATAATATCTTTATGAGTACAGTAAAACCGATGTTCGGACATGTCTTGGCATTTAAATAGTAAATACCCTCTAACTTTTAACACACGCATAAACTGTTCCATGCTTTTACTGTACATACGCATCAAATCCTCATAACTTTTGAAATAGGAAAAACGCATACTCATTTTATCCCTATTCTCCGCCTTCCGCCCTCGAAACAAAAATGGCGGATCGAAAACAATAGATTCAAATCTGTTGTCTTCAATACCGTCCATTGTTGTTGCGTCTATTTGCATTACATCATCATATTGCGGATACAAATCACTTTTATACCGCGGTTGAGGCAATGATTTCCAAAACACACCTTTACTGTACGTGCAATCCAAGTCGTACCATCTTCCTTTTAAGTGAATATCGTTAATCGCCCTCAAAATTTCTGCATCCGTTTTAAATACGCTAAAATATCTCACGCTTATTCCCTCCTTACGGTTTCCCTGCTTTTGCTATCGTTCTCGATAGATTCACCGCCGTTGCCGTTGCGTGTACTGCGCTCATAAGATTAAACTTCGCAGAACTGTCAAGCCCGAACTGTTGCGCTATTCTCGGCACTTCGTTCGCTGCAAGCATAATCCCTAAACCAAGCAAGGCATTTCCCTTGAAAGTTATAAGTCCCAAGTATAAAAGCGTCGTTTGCAAGAACGCCGTCAAACACGTTGCAACCACCTGTTTCATCCATTGCGTAAACCCGTCCGTATAACCTCTTGGCACGGAAAACATATACAGCGAACCTACCGACATTTGCACGAGCAATATTCCCCCGCGCTTGATGTTTTGGAAGAATATCTTAATTACGCAATACGCAAAGGCAATCATAATACAAAGATTGAGCAGGCTGTTCCCCGCCATCTGAGAAGGTTGGAAACTTTGCACGAAGGTAGAGAAACTTTCCGTCGCTAAATCAAAGGCTTGCATATCGCCAAACAGGTTGGCTATATCCCGTGAAAACGTGTTCTGTAAGGATATGCAAAACTTATACAGTTCCACGGGTAATATCCCGATAAGCGAACACGCGAAAAAGCCTTTTAAGATATTGATTGCCGTCGTTTTTATATTCGCTCTGCCCGTTTGGTATTCAATGGCTACGTCGAATATAGCAACCACCACGCCTGCTATAAATAACGCCCAGCCAAACAGCGTAAACAGCATTATGAGCGCCTGTACCCATTTCAAATCGAATACGTCTGCGCCCATATTTCCCATAAGCGTGAAAAATTCGGATACCGCGTTAAAGATGGCGTCGTAAAACCAATTCACCATCTTTACCCATATACTGTCCGCAACGTTATTGGCGGCGTTTCCGAAACCGTTCGTGATTCCGTTTATTAGCCGTTCTATCCATAAAAACATTTCTATTTGCCTCCCTTGTTTACATTGTCGGAACCATTCCTTCTTCTTGATACATTCCCACGTATTCCAAAACCGTTTGCGCAATTTGCTGTTTTTCTTTTTCCGTTACAGGCGTATACCAATAGGCTTTATTGCTGTTTTGCCAAATATATGGATTTTCCATTTGGCAATATCCTTGCTTTAAGCCTATAATATCCCCAAAACAAAAGCATTGCCTATCTACTTCCCCGTCCGTGCGATTGATTATCGTGGCTTCTATTGCCGTATAATGCTCTGAATAGCCTTGCGTTACAAACCTTAACTTCACGCGCAAATCTTCGTCCAATTTCGCAAGCAGCGTTCTTCCGCAATACTTTTGTTCTTTTAACGTTTTATTTTGGGAAAACATATTCCGAAGTTCTTGTTCAAAAAAATTCATACTGCCTCCTTATCCGAGGATTTCCCAGATATAAAGCGGAGCCGTCAGCGTAAATATCAAACATGCAAATAAAATACACGGCGCAACGAATTCAAACTGCCCGTGCTTTCTGTAATCGAAATACGCCGTGCCGAGCTTGATAAAAAACATAATCGCAAGTATCATATCAATCACGGGAAACACAACGTTGTTCACCACTTGCTTGATTTGACCTTGCGCGGCGTTCCAAGTATTTTCTACCGCGCCCGCAACGTCGCCTCCCGTAGAAGAGCTGCTATTCCCCATACAAAACGCCACGAGCAATATCACCGCCAAAACGCTAATAACCAATTTCCAATATCGCCTTTTCATTTTCGTCTTCTCCTATTACTTTTTTAATCTCGTTTTCTTTGATTTTTCTTGTCTTGATTTTCATGTTTTTGCAAAAGAGTATCTCGGCTTGCATTCCTTCCGTTATCCTATCCCCGAACACCCACATTTCATCGCAAAACCACAGTAAACTCATACCTGCCTGCCCCCCAAGCTCTCTTTCTTTGGGAATATCGTCGTTAAGACACAACGCATAAAAGTGCGGTACGACGGGTGCGACACCGCTTTTCAATGCAAACCTTGCATACCGTACCGCCTTTTGCACGTTACCTTCTATATCCCCGCCGAGCGGAGCGCAGATATACACTTTCTTTTTCATAATCAGACCACGTCCCAGCCTGTTTGTTTTACGTTTCACCCCCTATCTTTAAGTTTGTATTTGTCCAACCGTTTCGCTTTCTTCTTCGCTTTCATCTTCACTTTCATCCTCCGCCTGTTCTTTATCTTTCTGTTCCTTTTCTTCGGCCTTAAAAGTGATTTCCATTACTTTCTCTCTCGCCCACTCGGGAACAAGTTCGAGCTTCATTACCCCCAAGATTTCCGAACGGCGGTAATAACATTCCCGACCGCTATGCAGGCATTGTCCGTACACTTTCGTTCCGAGCGCGTCGGGACGGCAACCGTTCCCAAACTTCGCATAAAAGAGTTGATTCTCGGGCTTTTTATACTCGTCCTTGAAAATCGTAGGATCGAGAACGACAACCTGCCCTGAATAATTCAATTCTTTTCGGCTGTTATCATAGCAATGCTTGTAATCGTAAAGCCCCAGTGCATTCCATTCTGCGCGGACTTGGTTGATGAATACGTTGACAAGCCCAGGGTGCGCGTTCAGCGTAAATCTGTCGCGATCGTGCTTATCATCATACGGAACCCGAACGCCCATCGCCCATTGCTTGTTCTCGGGACTGTATCTGCCGTCAGTGCCATTTAACTGTACCATATTCGCAAGCACGAAATTAACCCGCTCGAAGCCGTAATCGTGAAGTATCTTTTTCGCACCGATATTATTCAAGCTGTTGTCTTTATAATGCGAAGAGATTGCTACGTCTATCGCCCTTGCGCATCGGCAGTTTTCGTTATGGCTTTCGTGCCAGAGCTTGGTTTCTCCGCTTTGTCTTGCTTGGCTTCTCGACCAAATATAAAGTTCCTTATATTCCATTGCTTTCACCGCCTTGTGCCTGCGCCCATTTCACCGATAAATGCACGAGTGCCGCACGTTGTTGTTCAATGGATAATCCGTTCAAAAATTCAAGGAGCGTGATTTCGTCCTTGCCGTCTTTTTGTTCTTTTTCGTGACAATCACAAATCTTTTCCCTGCGCACGATTACGCTTCTGCCGTCCTTCGATTTCGTAAACGATAACACGTCGTTTTGACTAAAGCCCACCGCCGTTCTGATTTCATACGGGATAGTGATTCTCCCACGCTTGCCAAGTATTCTGTAAATTTTTTCCATCTTCCTTTCCTCCTTGTTTTTTATTCGCAATCTTCATAACACGGGCAATTTTCACAATCCCCGTCGCAGTCCGTTTCGTTCACAGGACAGTTCTCGCAGTCCCCGTCGCACACGAAATCGCTCGTATCGTCTACCGTTTGTATCGTGATTTTACCTTCTTCCGCTGTAAACTCTAATACCTGCCCGTCCTTGATGCCCGATTCCTCGATTGTTTCCATCGGAATCGCAAGAAACATATATTCTTCTCTTACCTTTTTATTTTGCATGATACGATACTCTCCCTTAAAATTTTTTCAAAATTGAAATTCTTTTCTTGCAGATCGAAAAAATTCATCTGCAACGGCCTGTTTCTCTGCCGTTCGTATAAATCGTAGTTTCCAATTAAAAGTTCCTTGAACTCTCTGCCCGCTTCATACCGTTGCACCATTGCGTGCGTCCGCGAAAAATCCAACAGCGAAAAGCCGTCGTATAATTCCCGTATTTCGGGGCAATCGTTGTACGAAAGCAAGAATTTGCCCTTTATGCCTTTGAGCGTATCCCGTAATCTTACGTGGTCGTCCCAGCCAAAGCCGACTTCGTACATTCCTTCCGACGAAAAATACGGCGGGTCCGCATAAAAGAAACTATCGGGGCGGTCGTAGTGCTTTATCAGCGTTTCAAAGTCCTGGTTCTCCACCACCACGTTCGCCATTCTGTTTTCCAGCTCTTTTATCAACCCGAATAATTTTCGGATATCGAATGGCTGCGAGGCAAACGATTTACAGCTACTTGAATAGCTGTATCGAAGTAGTTTCAAAAACATTGCCGCGCGCCTTACGTCGTGGTCCTTCGTTATCCGCGTGCGCAGTTCTTTGAGTTCGTTCGCTTCGGGTGGGGGCAACGTCAGCTCCGTTAAAAGTAATTCTTCGCTCAAATATTCGTCCGTAAATTCTTCTCTTTGCTCGAAAAATTTGCGTATTGCGTTGAAATCTTCCCGAGAGTTCAGGTTGCAAAAACCAAGCTCCCGTACGGTCGCCATCGTGCGTTCTTTCATACACCGAAACAGGTTCACGAGGTTTTTATCGAAGTCGTTATACACCTCGAACGGGTGTATCTCGGGCTTGCCTAAAAGCACGCTTCCGCTACCACCGAACACGTCGATAAACCGTCCGTATTTCATTGGAAACACCGCGTAGAGAATATGCAAAATCGAGCTTTTATTCCCTACGCGCGATACAGGGGTTTTCATGGGTTGCACCTCCTTTTTCCCAAAAAGAAAAACGGCATCCTTTATCCAAGGAATACCGTTTCTTATTCGTCTTTATCTTCATTTTTCTTTTCTTCGTATTCTCGCCGCGAGCCTTCTTTCGTCGCTTGGAAACAACACATTACCATAACGCCGACCGTTCCGCCTACCATAAATCCTACAAATAAATACAATGCTATCATTGTTTCATTCCTCCTATTTCTTGATTTTCGTCCGTTTCTTCCGCTTCCGCCGTATACGGGTTCATATACTCGTCGTATGCGTCGCTATACTTTTGATAATTTTCCGCCCCGTGTTCGAGTAAGAAATCTTTGTTGAAAATCCATAACGGATATTCGCAACGCCCGCTTGTTTTCTTTAAGCCCGTATTCCTCGCAATACCTTTCTCGAATAACTGATTTGCAAACGGACAGTTGTTCGTATCGATATACGCCGCATTTTTAATACCGATAAACTCGCCAAACGACTTCGTCAGCATCGTATAAGGTTCTAAAGTTTCAGCGTCCGTCAAACGTATCGCAAGCCCAGGCATTTCTTTACCCGTAAAATCTTTGACTGCATACAGTTCCACGCTCGGCTTCACCTTACTTTTTCCACCGTAGTTCGTATTGATTTCGTAAATCATAAGGCGATATCCTCCATACTTTGTCCGCTTCCGTCTGTGATGTTCACGTACTCGCCTATGATATTGAGCGCGCCGTTATAATCTACACCCGACGTCATAATGCGGTTACTCATCTCTTTTGCCTGTTCCCCCATACCATGTTCGCGTAGAGTGCGAGATGCTATCCCTAAAAGGTTGAACATATTGCCGTCTTGACCTATGAGCGGACAATCGGGCTTTTCCATAGCTTTTTGTTCTTCTTGGAATCCGCCGAGCCTGTTCGGAACATAGTCGGAAAGCCAAGTTCCGCCAAAATTACCGTGCGTCGCTATTCGCCATATCGCAAGTTTTCCAATGTCTAAATCTACGCCGTCGAACGGAAATAAAATGCACGTCAATCCGTCGTTGGAGAACACCGAACAGTTCTCGAATTTAGAGCCGTTTTGCAGAATCTTTTCTTGCGTAAATAAATCGTTTACGCCGTCCAGCCACTCTTTCGGCTCACCGCCACAGCCCTGTAAAATCAAGCCTTCTTGCTCTTTCATTTTTCGCAAGTCTTCTTTTTTGATTACGCTAATCATTGCGTGATTCCCTCCATACTTTGTTCTTCCGTTTCATCTTCCGAAAACTCCGCCGTAAGATAATCCCGTAAGGTCATTTCATCCCCCAAGAAATTAGGCGACGTTTCTTCATCGAACTCGATGCATCCGTCTTCCCCAAGATCTATCGGCTCTCTCGTCAACACCGTGCCTGCGTGGTCCACTATCACCTGTTTTTCAATGCTCGCAAAGAACGGCTCACCATCCCTTAAATCGTATTTATATACACCTTCGGGCAGTTCGTCTTTATTGATACGCTCGTTCGTAAACAATGCTTTTTGGTCGCATACTTCAATTAAATCAAAACTATCGTCCAAAATAGGGTATTTCGGGTATTTAGACACGTTTTTGTATAACGGACAATTGTAATACGACACCGCACCGTAGCTCGTTATACTCGCACCCGTCCTGTTGAGAAGCGTGCGCCCTTCGTTATAAATCGAAAGGCTATCCAGCCATTCTCTATCGAAGTCTTTATCCAAATGCCGTGCAATATACTCTTTGAAATACTCCGTCGGATTGTCTATTTGAGCGTCTAACTCGTATTTATCAATGCGCCAAGCAATGCTTATCATCTTTTCAAGATTGCTTACGTCCCCCGCCTCCAACACCGCCTTGAATTTCATCTTATCCATAGGCGGCATTTCCATATACATTTTGGCTAAAACATTTAGGTCATGGATTTTGCGCATATCCCCGAAATGATGTTCCTTGATTTGCGGAATTGCGCTCTCAAAGCCTAAATATACACAGTCTTTGATATCCTTTTTACCGTACTTTTTCGCATACGCTTCAAGGTCCTTAAGTTCCGCAGGCAAAGACAGCCAATCGTTTGTTTCTTGGACTTCTTCGCCGCCTTTCGGCTCTTTCACTATTTCCAAGCGGAACGCATACCAAAACTCCAACCCCTTATCTTCTTCAAGTAACCTTTTCCCGTCATAAATTTCGGGGAGTTCGTATTCGCTTGCAAGGACGTATTTCCCATCTGCGAATACGCCGCCTTCGTTTTCCCTGTGCAGTTTCCCTATCGTTTCTTTGTTGATTAAATACAAAGACTGGTCGGGGATTGCAGAGATGTCGGGATGCAACTCGTTTTCTATGACAAACTGCCCAAGCTCCGTATCGTTTTTTACCGCCGAGATGATTGAAACTTTATCCAAGCCGTAGGTGAGATTGATTAAATCTTTCATACTTACAAGCTCGTCTTCATCGCCCGTTAGCACCTTGGATTTTACCGCTTTCAATACCGTAAGTTCATCTTCGTTTAATTCGCCCAAACGCCTTGCAAGGAAGTTCAACTCGTCTATGGTAGGGCTGTCCAGCCTTGTTCCGACTAATTCGGGAAGCAACGGACAGCTTTCTATCCGTACGTCCATATCCACGTCAGGCTCGGTCGTGATACGAGCTTTATGGTATGCGTCCATAATCTCGTAATCTTTCGCAGGCAACCATACCGACGAATAAAAATGCTCCGTACTATTCTTCTTTTCGGTGCAGAGTTCTATTTTAATCGTTTTATTTTGCATAACTCTCTCCTACATCGTTTGCGATATTTCTTCCGTTTCTACGGGTTCTTCATACGGTTCGGCGGAATAGATAGATTTTCCGCAATAGGAAATGTCCACGATATCTTCAGGATACAAATGGTTTCGCTCCCCAAAGGTACGCACAAACTCACGCCTATCTTTCGCGGGCATAGCCCAATCGGAATAATACGTTGACGGGTCCCGTCTTAACTCGTTCGCTTCCATTTTGAACGTCAGCGTTTGCCCTTCCTTATGCGCCGTCACCGACAAGGTTTTCGCATCCGTACTTCTCGCCGCCGTCATAACCACACGAAGTCGGCGCAAAGACGTGTCTTTTAAGTTCTCAATCCCTTGTAATTCCGCTTTCAACACTTCGTTTTTATTCAGCGCAAGCAATATCCGTTCTTGATGCTTCGCAAAATATTCTTGCGCTTCTTTTTCGATAAATGCAGACGGATTGCGAAGATAGGACAAAAGCTCCGTATCCCGTTTCCATTCGTCAAAACTGTATCCGCATTGATAGGTGATTTCTTCGGGCGTTCTGCCTTCTAAAAAGAAACGCCGTCCATCGTTAATAACGCCGTAATTGCGGTAATACTCCAAATCTTTCGAGTCGCTGCCCAACAACCTTGCAACGTCTAAATTTGCCACGTCGTTATTTACCCACGCCTCGACCTTGGCGCATACTCCTTTTGTTATATTCTCTTTCATCTGATTGGTATAGGTTTTTACTTCTATTTCAGGATCGATATCTTCAAAATAGCCGTGCGCGAAATAAATCTTGCCTTCGATTTTACTGTATATCCCTGCATTTTCAAAATCTTCTCTGCGCCGTACCACGTCTTCTTTATCATAACAATACTGCCGATAAAGATAAATAAATTCTTCGTCCTTCGGTACTTTTATAAATACTTGCATTCCGTGTCTGGGACTATCGTCTATCAGCGGACGGTAGGACTCGTCCTCCAGCCACACCCGCAATTCTTCTTTGCTTATCATTCTTTTGCTCCTTCTTTTTCGTTATTTTTTTCATAGTTTTCTTTTATAATCTGCCCAAGCGCAGATATCACGGGAACGGTCACTGCGTTCCCTGCCATCTTATACAAATGCCCGTCTTTCAAGCCCGCCGCTTCCGCTTTATAAAACTGCTCGTCCGTAAAGCCTTGCAACCGCCAACATTCTATCGGCATAAGCCGTCTTACCTTGCCGTAGCGGATGATGCCGTGCCTATCGCAAACCGTCAACGCAAACATAGGCTCGTTCGGTTCTTTATACCGTCTGCCTTGTTGGCGCACGTATTCTTTTGCAGGCGTTAATATCGCGCGCGGTTCTTCTTCAATGAATACGCCCGAGTGTTCACCCTTGCGATTGCTTATTCCCGAATCCTGTCTTGCCGTAATACATCTTGCCGTTTCCGTTAAGTTCGGCGGTGGATTCATGTCAATAAAAAAGTAGCCCTGCGAGCTACTCGTCGTAAGCGTGTGCGCTACCTTATCCCCCACCCGTCCACGCCGTGAATTCATACCTGGGTATGCCAAATCAATGCTATCCCCAGGATATGCGAGTTGATAGCCTTGCTTGGTTTTCACCTTTATCGGCAGGTTTACGTCATATAAACCTGTCTTCCCGCCAAAACCGCCCGCCTCGCTCGTAAGCGTTATTCCGACTCCCCTTGGCGTGTAGATTCGACTTCCTTCTCGCCCAGGGATAATTTGCTCAGTAGTCTTTCCATTTGCCTCTCGGAAAGAAAATATTTCTCCGGCGCATTTTTCTCTAAGATATCCGATAATATACACTCTTTTTCGGGCTTGGGGAACACCGAAATCCTTGCTGTTAAGCACCTGCCAGCAGACATCGTACCCCAGCTCAGAAAGCGCGCCGAGGATGGTTGCAAACGTTTTGCCGTTGTCATGCGACAGCAAGCCGGGAACGTTTTCAAGGAAAAGATATGCAGGTCTTTTAACAGCTGCGATTCGAGCAATCTCAAAGAAAAGTGTTCCCCTTGCATCGTCGAAACCTGCCCTTCGTCCAGCGAGTGAAAAACTTTGACAAGGGAATCCTCCGCAAATAACGTCGATATCCGGCATATCGTGGGGGTTGATTTTTGTTGCGTCATTGAAATATACCTCCTGTGGTTTTATATCGTAAATTGCGTTGTACGCTTGGTTTGCGTGCTTGTCGATTTCGCAGTGTCCTACGCATTCAAAACCACCGATTGATTCGAGTCCGCTTCTAAATCCGCCTATCCCTGCGAACATATCAAAAAAGCGAATTGCCATACGCAATCCGCACCCTTTCGTTTATTTGTTTTTATCTATCCTTTTCCTTTCATCACCTCACATCGTCATTGCCATGCCTTCGGCTTCGTCCTCGTCTTCGGGTTCATCGCCCTCAAAGGATTCTTCTCTTTCCGCTTGCGATTCGTCTTCATCTTCACTATCGTCGGGCGTTTCGTCGCCGTCGCTTTGGTCGCCGTTTTGTTTTTGCGCAAGCCTTTCCATTTCAAGTTCTTCTCTGTCCAACTCTTGCTTGATTAAGTTATACATAAACCTGTTTTGCCTTAACCCGTTACGATCCAAATAGTCTTTTACTTCTTGGTAAAAACTTTCAGGCACTTGGAACGCAATCGTGCGTTGTTTTTCGGGCTTTTGCGGTGCTGCCGTTTGCTCTTTCGCGTTCACCAAGCCGTCAATCGCTTTCGTAATGAACGTTTCCATATTCATATCTCCGTAGTCCGCCATATATTGCTTGGCTTTTGCGTGCAATTCTACGTCTACCTTTGTGGTTATCCCTTTCTTTTCTACGGTTTCCATTCCTTTTTCTCCTTATGCCATATTCATGCCTACATCTTCGGCAAGTTCTTCCGTTTCATCTTGCTCGAACTTAAACTCTACGCCAGCTTCTTGTAACAGTTCCACGATTTTGTCCTGTACGCCTTTTGCAACGTAATCGCTCATAGGTTCTTCCCCGTCTTCGTTGGGCAAAAGCTCTATGCCTAACTTTGCAAGATACCCCTTTACCAAGTCCCAACACTCGCCTTCCATTTCATTGAAATACCCGAGTTTAGAACAGTCTATCGGCTCTTTCGGGATTACGATTTGACAATCGTCGCCAAAGTCCACGACCTTACCGTTTTTCAGCCGTTCTTCTTGTTTAAGCTCCGCTTCCGTGAGCGTTCTAAAACTGTCTTGCCCAGGCACTAACGCTAACGTTCTTCCGTTATCCCAATGCATATGGATTTGCCCTATATCGTCCACAAGTTTTACGGTCCCTCGCGTTCCGCTTTCTACGGGCGCATACGGGTCCTCCATATTGATTAGTTGCAATCTCGTACCAGGCGGATATTGTTCTTTATACCGCTTTGCCTGTTGCCGTTCCTTTTCCCATTCGTTCATAGCCTTTTTCTCCTTTTCAACTTCCTTTTGCATAGGAAGTAATATCTTTTTTAATTTTTCGCCGTATTCTTTATCCGTTATTTCTTTAACGTATATCCCGTCCGTCTTCAAAAACAGTTGCTTATCTTTATACTTAATCGTCAAATCTCCATACCGCCCGTCCTGTATAATAAAATCCGCTACTTCTTGCATACTGTGCAATTTTTTATTGCGGACGTTAGACGAACCCATAAGCGTTGGATACGGATTTTCATCTTTATACTCGCCGTTGTCGTATATAAGTTTGAACACCACATCGCCCCAATATTGACATCGAGCTTGTAAAAAGTCTTCTCTGTGCTTTATCCGCTCGTACATATACGCAACTTCTTCCGCCGTTGCGTTCACAAACTCGCCGTCGCCATAAATATAGATTTTCCCTTCTACTTTTATTTCGCTCGCACCGTAAATTTTTCGCATAAATTCTTCATACGCCGTCCAGCCTTTTAAGTCGTTTTTTATCCTCGGTATCCCGCCCACTAAAAACCTTGATTCTGCCTCCCCTGACTTCATCGTCAGCACCGAAAATAATAATGCCATACCTATCACATTCCCCCAAAGGACATACCCATGTCTTTGTTGATTATATCTTCCAAACTATATCCAGAAGGAATATACACGAACCCGTCGTTGCCGTATTCGCCGTTACAATCAATCCTATACCGTTCTCCTAATTCGTCGTATTTGATATAATCCCGTAAGTTGTCCGAGCATTTGTAATCGGAATCGTTCTCCACCAAATATTCGCCTAATTCATCGTCCGAATACACGCCGTCTATTACGTCAAACTCGTCCAAATTCTTCGCTATTGCAATTAGTGTTTTTGCGTCATCCGTTTCAGCATACTCAACCACCGCAAGGAATTTATCTGTTTCCGTCAAATCCTCTATTTCTTGAGCCAACGCATTAACGTCATAAAGATCTTCGCTCTCCACCGCGTCCGTCAACAATTGCAATAATTTTTCATTATCTATTCGGTCAAAATCTACTTGCATTTTACAATAGGACGTATTCTCTACGCCAAGCCTTGCAAGCGCCTTTTTGATTGCCGTTTCTTCGCAAGGCAAGTAAACGTATTCCCGTGCGTTCAAAAAGTTAATTTCCACTCCTATTAAACACTCACCGTCGTAATCAAATTCAGGAAATGTTTCGCCGTTGTATATTCTTTCTTCGGGAATATCATCATTAAAAAATAAAAGCCCTCTCTCCGTCCATTTACCTTTCCCCGATTCTATCAATTCTTTGCCTATTTTGGCATACTCCGAGTCCCTGCTATCATCGGCAGGAATTGCCATTTCTCGCGTAAGCGTATGTGTCCGCCCCACCGCCGTCATATCTCCGATGTTTTGGATTAACGTATACCGATTCAAATTGTAGGTTAGATTGATTAAATCCTTCGGCTCGTCCAAGCCTTCCATTTGCGCTACGACGATAAATTTATCTACTTCGGGTTTTGTCAAGCTATCCAACCGTTTGGCCAAATAATTGATTTCGTCTAAATCGACTTCTTGACCTTCTAATAGAGATAAACAATCAAAATCCACGACTTCGCTCACCGTTTGCTTTGTTTCCATTTCATCGTTTACGCCTATCTTTTTCAAAGCGTCCGTTATTACTTTTTCCGAACAAGGGAAACGAATATCCACGTGTTCCCTGTCCTTTTTAATATTCAGCGTTATCATACGTTATCCCCCTTGTAGTATTGCAATGGCGTAAGCCCCATTCGACGGATTTCCGTTGCCGTATAAATGATTTTCCAAAGCCTTGTCGGGATTAGTTCCTTATCCGATAAATCGTTCATCGTTAAATGCTTTGTTCCAAGCGCAAGGTCCTTCGCGCAACAAAACAAGGTATAGCCTTCTTCCGTGCATTTGCCTACCCGTACTCTATGAATGGGGATTTTATTGTCCACCATATAAATTTTACACCTATTCCAGAGTTTCTTGTCCGCCGTTAAAAGATAGACCACGCACATTTGTACGTTGTCTTTCTTGTCCATTTTCTTGGTTGCGTCCTTGAATAACTCTCTATGCTTTTCGCTTCTAAAATACATACTCTTTGCTCCTTTTAATGAAAATAAAAAAGCCGACTGTTTTGCTCAACAATCGGCTGCTTTTTCCCTTGCGGGTTCTTATTCGGTTTTTACGCTTTCGCGCGAATTTCGGGCGTTTTTCGCCTTTATTCTTTTGTGTTTTAGCTTAGTTCCATTCCGTCCGCACTTGCAAACTCGGGAAATACTGATTCTTCCTTTGTTTCCAATTGAATCTCGCTCCCGTCCGTCGTTTTGAAGTCAAGCCCTAATCCTTTTATCACATGAACCATCTCTTTTACTACACCTATGTTCTTGGACAAATCAGTAAGTGTTCGTGCGATAAAACTTTCCGCCCCTTTCGCTATCGGTTTCATCGTTGATATGCTCTCTATCACGCGCCAGGACATCATATCATTAAATTGCTCGTCGTTCATGTCTATCACTACATTTCCTTTATTGACATCATATTCATAACCATTACTTTCAAGGAATTGTTTCACTTCAGCAATTTTTTGATTGCATTCCGCAAGCGATGCCCAAAGTCCAATCCGCATATACATATACGCTTTCTTTTTTCTTGTTTTCCGCATGCTTATACCGTCCATTTACTCACTGTTTTATGCTCCGTTTCAATCATGCTACTGATAACGGTTTTCATTTTTCGGTCAAGCTCTATTACGGTATTGAATACTTCCGCAAAAACCATTTGCATTTGTTCCGCCGTTAATTTACTCGTATCCATATCCGCATCGGCTATATATACGCTTACCCCGATTTTTCGCAGCTCTCTCACCGCATCCGCTTTTGCCGACAAGCTACTGCCTAATTCATCCGCCGTGGGTATGACGAGATATTTGCACTCTTGCTCTTGGCACATGCCTTTGATTTCTATCATCGAATCGCTTTCAATCAAATCGTCTAACGGACTCCCGTCTGCGTACGAATCTACGATTTCACAAATGCCTTTCTCTTGCATTTTTGCTTGATATCGGGCGATAATGTCTTCATAAGATTCCCCTGTTCCTTCACCGCGCATTGCACGCACATAAAAAATTGCTTTTTCCATAATTTTCTCCTTTGGGTTCTCCCCGTTGATTTTGGTAGCACACACCATACCACAGAATTTAAGGAATATCCAGCAAAAATCGCCCGTTTTTAGAAAATTCCTCAAAGATTTCTTACTGCTTTGGGATTATATCTTCGCTTGGTTCAAAATGCATACTCATCACAGAAAAATTGCTTTCGGGATACCCATGTACGAGTCTTTCCATAATCCCGTCCATGTCTTTGTCTTGGTCGTAGGTTATGTGTTCGCAATTATCCCTTGCGTAATTTACGCTTTTGAATATGAGTTCGGCCTGCTCTTGGGTGAATACCTTATTCTTATTGACAAGCCCTGCGCGGATAGCAAAATCTTCCTTTGCTTTTTCATAGCTATCCATATAATGTCCGTACACCAAATACGTTCCGTCTTCATTTTTATTCCACGTAGCAAATTTGAAACCGCGCCCTTTATCATACGCGCCGCCAAGCACCGTATCTCCGTACTCCAAAAATTTATGGTAGTTGGATACCGCCGCTACTTTCATAGGCTCGCCTTTTTCAAATAAAGCCACGCAATCTTTTACGGTCAGTGCGTCTTTTGCAATCGGTGTCGATATCTCATGAAAATTTTGCAATGCGTATGCGTCACGAGTAAAATGCAAATCCCCATTTTTATCCTGATCGCAAAGAAAAATACTGTTTTGATAAATTTTCAGCATTTCCGTTTGCTCGTCATAAACTGCACCGTAGCCCTGTTCTCTTAGCCTTCGTTTGAGTTCTTCTTGATAAATCGTCATTTTCTTTCTCCTTCACATACTTTGATTTATTATTTGTTCTATTTCTTCTACCAACGTTATATCTTGCAAGCCTTTCGGTTCGACAATTACTTCCGATTCACCTCGACCGCCGAAATACGCATATACGTCTTTCTTGTCTATCTCCGCTTGATATACTTTTCCGTTCTCTCCAAAGCGCATGGCAAACCATTCTGCTTTTTCCGCGTCTAACGTCCAAGATAATGCACGGATATTTTTTTCGTTGTGCGGTGTCACTCCACGATAGACAGTTATGCTTTTCTCCAAGTCTTGCCACCGCTTATAATCTTCTTCCGTCATCAAGGCTTGTTTGTCGGTCCGCTTGAACATGGCAATTAAATCTCGTTTTGTAAAATTCGGATCGTCATTCGGATTTTCAGAGCGAACCCACGCATCCGCAAGCAGTTTTGAAAATTCGTCTTTGGATAAATGCGGTTCGGCAAATTTTAAGAATGTCAAGCCGTAGGGCTTATTTATAAAAGCGTAAATTCCCCATACGTTTTCCGCGCCTTCAATTTTGCTTTTCATAAACTCTTGCCAAATTTTCAAATCTTCTTCTTTCGCCGTAATATCCAAAAGTTGAAACTTTCCACCCTTATTCAACGATGCGATTCCACAAGACGTAAACGGATGTTGCACCACCGCAGGTGAATACGGCGTTTTATGAACGGGAGTCATCAATAACATTCTTGCTACCGATTTCACGCCGTCCAAATTTGTTTCTTTTAACATAGGCCCTCCTTACTTTTTTGCAATAAAAAAAGCGCGTAGATTTTATATCTCTACACGCTTGATTTTTCTATGATTTCTATATCGTTTAGGTTCAACTCCCTGTAAAATAGGCAAATACCTATTTTATATCTACGTTTTTGTAAAAAAATATTCAGCTGTGAAAAACGAAAAAAGCCTTGAAAAATCAAGACTTTTTCGGGCAATATCTTTTTTGTTGCCAATTTGTGGTGCGGATGAAGGGATTTGAACCCATACGGAGTTACCCACAGGAACCTGAAACCTGCGCGTCTGCCAGTTTCGCCACATCCGCTTATTTTCGGAAAATCCGTTTATACGCTCGCGATTTCCGTTTTTTGTAATTTTCCGTCCTTACTTTCCAAAAGCCACGCTTTGCCACCGCTCGAAAGACTGCCTACCACTTCGCCGTCCTCTATCACGATTGCCGCGTTATCCTCGATCCCGTAAGCACGAGCATAATTATAGCATACAATTTTATCAAAGTCAAGCATTCTCGTGCCGTAATGAGGAGAAATTACGCCTTTTTTCCAATTTAACCCCGAAAACATGGAGTACTTTTCTTCGCCCTTTCCGTTCACCGATTCCGAGTCCGTATAGATATCCGAGAACCAACAAATCGCGCCCGCGGACAGTCCCGCCAAGACTACGCCCCGATTATACGCGTCTTCAATCAAGGGGAGCAAACCCGATTTTTTCCAAGACTCCATCATGAAAACGGTATCGCCACCGCCGACGTAAATCACGTCCGCCTTTTCAAACTTCGTTTTCATTTTCTCCATATCCGGCTCTTTGAACACGGTGAGCGCGACATCCGTCTTGATATCGAACACTCCCGTATACACCTTGTGGAACGTATTATAATAAGGCATAAAATCGTGGCTCGCCGTAGGAATAAACAGCGCGTTGGCGCGTTTTTCGCCCGCGTGTT
This sequence comes from Clostridia bacterium, assembly GCA_017415505.1. GTDB lineage: Bacteria > Bacillota > Clostridia > Christensenellales > Borkfalkiaceae > Scatosoma. The sequence continues at coordinate 50,365 of JAFQGG010000050.1, read as the reverse complement.
CCTTGGCAAGATTCGCGATATATTCGTCTATTTTTAGCGTCGTACGCTCGCGGAGTTCGCCTCCGCCGATTGCGATTATCCTTTTCATACGCCCCACCCGTGTATGCGTTCACTTCGTTTATTTGCTATATTTTTCTTCCAAAGCCTTAATTTTTGCCACCCGTCTTTCGTGGCGTTCCCCGCCCTCGAACTCGGTCGTCAAGAAGGTGTACACGATTTCTTGCATCATCCCCTCGCCAAGCACTTTTTCACCGAACGCAATCATATTCGCGTCGTTATGCAAACGGGTATATTTCGCGCAATAGGTATCGTGACAATGCGCACAGCGCACCCCCGGCACTTTATTGGCAACGATCGACACACCGATTCCCGAAGAACAAACGAGGATACCGCGTTCACATTCTCCGCTCGCCACCGCTTCCGCCGCAGGCGCGGCAAAATCGGGATAGTCGCAAGAAGCGGTAGTATGCGTTCCAAAATCCACGACTTCGTGACCAAGCTTCTCCACGTACGCAATCATAGCTTTTTTCAAATTCAATCCGCCGTGATCGCAAGCAACTGCAATTTTCATAACTGTTTCTCCTTTTGCGGTTTTTTCCGCTTTTTATTTTTATCCGCCGCGGTTTTCCCCGCCGACGCAGATTTCGTTTTTTTCGCCGTACTCTTATTTTCCGCTTTCGGCGCGCGCGGTTTTCTCGGTTTTTCGATAAATTTATCCCGAATCGAAGGCGGTACGAGCTTGTCCATAACCGTATGCACGCCGTCCGCAATCAATTCGTACACGTATCTATAACAATCGATATCCCTGCCGTAAGGGTCGATTACCTCGTATCCCACGAGTTCGGAAAACGAATAAATATTATTCTCTATATCTTCCTCTCCCGCCGTGCGGAGCGCGCGCCAACGCATATCCATTAAAAAATCCCTTTGCGCGTCCGTCATGCAAACGACGGCGAGCGAATCGACGAGCATTTTCTCATCCACGGGCTTAGAGGCAAACTTTTTGAGCGCAACCCCTTTTTCCGCAAGTACCGTCGCCGATTTTTCGTTCAAGCTATCCCCCGCCGTGGCGCGCGTTCCCGCCGAGCTTACTTTGAGTTTTTTCAAACCCAACTCTTGCGCACGCTTTTTGAACAACGCCTCCGCCATGGGAGAACGGCAGGTGTTGCCCGTACACACGAACACGACGAGTTTCTTTTGCGTTTTTCTTTTCATCTCGTACCTGCCCCCTTCCTTTGGGATTTAGCGTTTGATATCTTCCGACGCGCAAGCCTTGCGCAAACGGTTGAGAACGCCTTGCATAACGCCCTCTTTTTCTCTTGGTTCTAACACGACGAGCTCGTCGCACTCTTCCTCCGCCTTACGCAGTAAGCCGTACAAGTTCGTCGCCATTTGCGCGGGCGTTTCGCCAAGGTCGTACACCCTTTCGCAACCCGCCTTGCGGAAAAATTCCGTTTCCAAGTTTTCGCAAAGCACCGCGCGCGAACAATCCAAACTCGCATAATACGCGAGCGCGTCCTCTTTTCGCAAGAAAGATTTCACTCTGCATTTGGGGGCGTAATGCTTATACAGCACCCCCGGACTTTTCACCTTTTCGCCCGCTTTGAAATCGGGCGTATACACTTCGCACACACCTACGACGCTTGCGATCATTTCCCGCGTCACAAGCCCCGGGCGCAAAATGGTAGGTACTTCCCCCGTACAGTCGCAAACGGTACTCTCTATACCGCCCTCGCACTCCCCGCCGTCGAGAATCAAGGGAATCTTGCCGGCAAAATCGTTGTAAACGTGCAGAGCGGAAGTCGGGCTTACGTGGCGGGACAAATTCGCGCTGGGCGCGACGATCGGAATTCCCACCTCGCGCAAAAACGCCTGCGCGCCCTCGTGCGCGGGTACGCGGACCGCGAGCGTATCCAATCCGCAGGACACGAACGGGCTTACCTTGCCTTTCGAGGGATAGACGAGCGTGAGCGGACCGGGCAAAAACGCCTCGCGTAATTTTTTCGCGTACGGCGGGTCGTAATCGACGATTTTCAATAAGTCGTAATCCAAATGGACGTGCGCAATCAACGGATTGTCGTTGGGTCTGCCCTTTACCTCAAAAATCTTTTTGACGGCGTTATCGTCAAAGGCGTTTCCGCCAAGCCCGTACACCGTTTCCGTCGGTATCGCTACGACCTCGCCACGATCTATTAAATTTTTGGCTTCCCGCAAGCTCTCGGGCGTAATTTTTTCTATCTTCGTTTGCATAATTATTCGAACGGAAGTTCGTCATCGTCGCCCATAACGGGTTTGGGATCGCTCTTGCGCGCGGGCGGTTCGGGGGGCGTATAATCGTCTTCGGGCGGTTCGTACTCCTCGTCGTCCGCGTACGGATCGGGCGCGCGCGAAAAATCGGGCGGTTCGTCCGTACGGTTTTGTTCGTCCACGTCCACGAATTTGGTACATTCCCCGATAAACTTCAAGGACACGCGACCCTGTTCACCCGCTCTGTGCTTGGCGAGAATCAATTCCGCCGCGCCTTTTATAATCTTACCCGAATCAAGCTCTTCTTTGGTAGCGATCGCTTCGGGACGGCTAATAAACATAACGATATCGGCGTCCTGCTCGATTGCGCCCGATTCACGAAGGTCGGAAAGTTGCGGTTCTTTCGATTGAATACGGCGGAGCTGTGAAAGCGCGATTACGGGCACGGACAGTTCCTTTGCCATAATCTTCAAATCACGCGTAATAGACGCGACCTCTTGCGTACGGTTATCCGATCCCGCAAGCTTGGAATCCCCGCTCGACATAAGCTGGATATAGTCGATCATGATAAGATCGAGCGAGCCTGCCGTCGATTTCACGCGACGGCACTTCGACAAAATTTCCGCAGGCGTTACGCGCGAAGAATCGTCGATAAAAATTTTACTCTTTTTCAATTTATCGCCCGCGAGCATGAGTTTTTTCCATTCCTTTGCGTCCAACTCTCCCGAAAGCGCCTTTTGCATACTGACGTTGGCGTACGAGCAAATGAGTCTTTGCACGATTTCGCTACGGGGCATTTCGAGCGAGAACACGGCGCAGGTTTTGCCCGCGCGCAAAGCGGCGTGTTCTACGAGGTTCATGGCAAGCGAGGTTTTCCCCATACCGGGACGGGCGGCGAGGACGATAAGCGCGCCCGGCTGTAAGCCGTGCGTCATTTTATCCAACCGCTTGTACCCCGTGGGGATTCCGCGGAAGGAATCGGGATCGGATTGCAACTGTTCGAATTTGTGCAAAACCTCCCCGATAATATCCCCTTCTTCCATACCCAAAAGCGCGGAACGCTCCGTTTCGCGGGAAATATCGTAAATGGTTTTTTCCGCAAACGCGAGCGCCGTTTGTCCGTCCGTCGCTTCCATGGAAGTTTCGATAATCTTTCTCGACGCGCGAATGAGTTTTCTATTCATGCTATCGCGAGAAACGATTTCGAAATACGATTTATAGTTCGCAGCCGACGGCGTGATTTGCGCAAGCTCGGTGAGATACACGATCCCGCCCGCCTTTTCGAGCGCACCCTCTCCGTCCAACTGATCGGCAACGGTAACGAGGTCTACGGGTTTTCTATCGAAAAACACCTTTTGCATCGCGCGAATGATATATTTATGCTGTTCCACGTAAAAATCCGCTTCGCCGAGTTTTTCGACGAGCTCCGCGGCGATTTCGTGATCGATTAAAAAGCACCCCAAAAGCGCCATTTCCGCGTCGCGGTTATACGGCATCGTGTTGACTGTCGTTGCCATCGTTTCCTTTCCTTTTCTTCTTTATTTTTTCATTCGTTGCGTACACGGTACGCCCGTTTTTAATCCAAAAGGCTCTTGAACTCGTTCAAAGTTTCCTCGAACTCGCGCGTTGCCGCCTCAAACGGCGCGCTCGTCGTAAGATCCACGCCCGCCTTTTTCAAGATGGAAACGGGGTCTTCGCAACCGCCCGAAGAGAGGAACTCGAAATAATCGCGTACCGCCGATTCCCCTTCCGTGAGAATGCGTTTTACGATAGAAATTGCCGAAGTGATACCCGTCGCGTACTTATATACGTAGAAGGAGTTATAGAAATGGGGAATCCGCGCCCATTCGTACGCGATTTCCTTGTCGTGGATAATCCCTTCGCCGTAATATTTCTGATTCAAACCGTAATACAAATCGCAAAGCGTTTCTTTCGTGAGCGCTTCGCCCGCTTCCGCTTTCGCGTGCGCGATTTGTTCAAACTCCGCAAACTGCGTTTGACGGAACATCGTACCGCGAATCATATCCATATAATAATTGAGCAGGTACTTTTTCAAATTCTTATCCGTCGAGGTGTTATACAAATACTTCAAAAGCAACACTTCGTTGACGGTACTTGCGATCTCCGCAAGGAAAATCGTGTAGTCCGCCTTGGAGTAGGGTTGTCTTTCGTTGGATTTATAGGTGTGGAGCGCGTGACCCATTTCGTGCGCGACCGTGAAAATATCGTTCATGGTCGGTTGATAGTTCAAAAGCACGTACGGGTGCGGGGATTCGTACACGCCCGAGCTGTACGCACCGCTACGCTTACCCTCGTTTTCGCAAACGTCGATCCAGCCGTCCGCTTTCCCCTTTCTCAAAAGGTTTTGATAGTCTTCGCCAAGGGGCGCAAGACCTTTGATAACGAGCTCGTACGCCTCGTCGAACGGGAGTTGGATTTCCGCGTTTTCCACGAGGGGCATATAGATATCGTACATATGTTGCTCTTCCAAGCCCACTACCTTTTTACGCAACGAAATATATTCGTGCATAATCGGCAACGCCGCGTGCGTAGCCTCGATCAAGTTTTCGTACACTTTCGGGTCTACGTCCTCGCCGTCCATCGCCATTGCCATACAGCTTTCGTACTTTCTCACCGTCTTATAGAAGACGTCCTTTTTTACGTTGCCGTAATACGCTTGCGTGATCGCGTCGATCAAGCGGATATACGAAGCGTAATATTTTTCAAACCATTCCTTGCGTTCTTCCGCACTCCCCGAACGGAGCGCAACGCCGTAAGTGCCGTGGCTCATTTGCACTTCTTCGCCGTGCAAAGTCGCCTTGGGCAAATTGAGGTTCGCGTTATCGAGCATCATGAACACGTCGCGGAAACCGCCCATAACGTCGCTACCGAGCGTGAGAAGTTTTTCTTCCGCCGCGCTCAAAACGTGCGCTTTCCCCGCCGCGATCTTCCGCAAGCGGTAATCGTAATCCTTAAAATCGGGGTCGGCGATAAACGCCTGCAAAGTTTCCTCGGGCAACGCGGTGAGTTGCGGTTCTACGAACGCAAGCTCGGCAAACACCTTGGAATAAAGCGCGCTAATCCGCGCCATCGCCGCCGCGTTTTTCGAAACGCGCACGTCCTCGTCGTGGCGCAAATGCGCGTACAAAAAGAGTTTTTCCATGCGCCGAGCGATCGTATCCGTAAGTTTGAAGCAGTCAAGCAGGGTTTGCTTATCCGCAAGCTTTTGGTCGAACACGGAGAAATCGTACCCGCCGTACTCTTTCTCTACCGCCTTAAATTCTTCTTCCCACGCCTCGTCGGTGGGGAAAACGTCCGAAGTTTTCCATTTCAAATTTTCTGCAATTTCCGTTCTTTCCATAATAATATATATTTCCTTTTTCGTTAAAAATCCAAAAGCGAAGAGAGCGCGCCTTAATTCTTAAAGCTGTGAATCGGCGCGGGGATATTTCCTCCGCGGTTAATAAGTTTCGACGAATCGCATTCGTGCACGGGCATAATCGGCGCTCTGCCTAAAAGTCCGCCAAAGCTCACCTCGTCGCCCACCGTTTTCCCGGGCGCGGGAATAATGCGCACCGCCGTCGTCTTGTTGTTGATCATACCGATCGCCGCCTCGTCCGCGATCATTGCCGAAATCGTCGTTGCGGGCGTGTCGCCGGGTATTGCTATCATATCCAAGCCTACGCTACAAACGCAGGTCATTGCTTCGAGCTTATCGAGCGTAATCGCGCCCTTTTCCGCCGCCTTGATCATGCCGATATCCTCGGACACGGGAATGAACGCGCCCGAAAGTCCGCCCACGCGCGAGGACGCCATAACGCCACCCTTTTTCACCGCGTCATTCAAGAGTGCGAGCGCCGCCGTCGTGCCGTGACCGCCTACCGTTTGTATGCCCATTTCCTCCAAAATTTGCGCCACCGAGTCGCCCATGGCGGGCGTGGGCGCAAGCGACAAATCGACGATACCGAACTGCGCGTTCAAACGCTTAGACGCTTCCTTGGCAACGAGCTGACCTGCGCGCGTGATTTTGAACGCCGTGCGTTTGATAAGCTCCGCCACCTCCGTCAAATCCGCGTCGGGGATTTGTTCGAGCGCGTGCTTGACTACCCCCGGTCCGGAAACGCCCACGTTAATAACCGTATCCGCTTCGCCTACGCCGTGGAACGCGCCCGCCATGAAGGGATTGTCCTCCACGGCGTTACAAAACGCCACGAGTTTCGCCGCGCCGATACCGTCTTTATCCTTGGTTAAAAACGCCGCTTCCTTGAAAGTTTCTCCGAGCATTTTCACCGCTTCCATATTGATTCCCGATTTCGTCGAACCCACGTTGACGGACGCGCAAAGCCGACCCGTCGTCGCCAAAACCTCGGGTATGGTGCGGATAAATTTCCGTTCGTAATCGGCGGTGGATTTATGCACGAGCGCGGAATACCCGCCGAGGAAGTCGATCCCGAGCGTCGCCGCCGCGTCGTCGAGCGCCTTGCCCACGAGGGGCGCGTCTTCGGGGAACGCCGCCGTAATCAAGCTCACGGGCGTAACGGACACCCGCTTATTCACAATGGGAATCCCGTACTCACCCGAAAGGTCGCTCGCCGTCTTTACGATATTTTCCGCCTTTTTACAAACGAGGTCGTACACCCTTCTCGCCGTTTCCTTTGCCGTATCGCGAATACAGGTCAAAAGAGAAATGCCCATCGTAATCGTACGAATGTCGAGGTGTTCCTTTTCCACCATCGCAATCGTTTCCAAAACGTCTTTATGCGTAAACATTCCCTTCTCTCCTTATACGCTGTGCATGGCGTTAAATATGTCCTCGTGTTGCATATACACGGACATACCGATTTGCTTGCCAAGCTCCGAGCACTCACGCGCAAGAACGGAAAGCTCTTCCTTGCTTTCGCTCAAATCCACGATCATAATCATGGCGAAATATTCTCCCAAAATCGTTTGGGAAATATCTTCCACGTTTGCGCCTTTCTCGCAAAGAAACGCGCTTATTTTCGCTATAATACCCTTTTTATCTTTACCCGTTACGGTCACGACTGCTCTCATGCCTGTTGTTCTCCTTCTGCCATAGTTTCCTCTTCCATTTCCCCTTCGCCGTCTTCTTCCTCGTCCTCGTACTCTTCGTCCTCTTCGTACTCGCTAAACTCGTACGCGTGTTTTTCAAGAATTTCGTATTGCACGACGAAGTTGCTTTGCGCGATATAATGCACGTAATCACCGCTACCAAACTCGGGAAGCGGTTTTTCCGCGTCGGCGTACACTTCGCGTTCCATCCACTCGCTCTTCTTTTTGCTCCAAGTTTCAAAAACGCAACCCACGACGTCGATATTGTCCTTTTGCAGGCTCTTTTCGCGGAAGGTATAGAAATAATTCTTTTCCTCCGTCTTCAAGCCCTCGGATACGTAGGTGAGCATTTTGAAATACCTGCGCACACGGCTGTACTTGATCGCCATGAACGGGAAAATGAACACGACGTAGAGCGCGGAAACGATATACACGATCACCTTAGGAAGCGTATCGCGCGGGTCTGCATACGGCAACGAAATATGGTATACGAGCATTGCCACGCAAAGTGCGAGATAGGCAAGCGTTATTCCCATAAACACCCCGAAAACCCTCTTTTTTTGTTTGTACACCGACAAGTAATCGGCGTCGTTATATACGGAAACCATATTTTCTCCTTTTCTTCAAGCGTTTCAATATCAAACGGATCGTTTTGTGCAATAATAACGATACGATTTTTTCAACGCGAAAATCCCCCGCTCGCGCAATCTCCCCGCTTCGTTTTGAGAGAATGAATCGTTTGCGATTGGGAGTTTCGTAAAATCCGTTTGCTTAGTACCGCCTTATTTGTAATAAACGAACAAAACGCCAAGCGTGCCTTTTCCGCAATGGCTGGTAATGATAGAACCTGCCACCGTTTCAATGATTTCTTCAAACTCAAATTCTTCGGCAACCTTCTTCTTGGCAAACTCCACGAGCTCGCTATCCGCCGTGGAATGGGTCACGAAACAACGGGTCTTATCGTAATTGGGATAATCCCGTTTCAAATCGTCGATATATTGGGAAATGCAACGCGTCATATTCCCGCGGTACTTACCGCCCTGTACGAGTTGCCCGTCTTTCATGACGATCTTCGGGTGGATTTTAAGCGCGTTCGCTACGAACATGGTCATGCCCGAGCAACGCCCGCCCTTATGCAAGTAGTCGAGTCTATCGGGTACGAACGAGGTGTTGATTCTTTCGCGCACCTCCAACACCGACTTCTCGATTTCTTCCGCCGTTTTCCCTGCGTCGCGCAAATCGCACGCGTGCATTACGAGCAAGCCCTGTCCCGAGGAAAGCGCCTTGGAATCGACCACGCGCACCTTGCCGTTAAAGCTTAACGCCGCCTCTTTCGCGAAATTGTGCGAACCCGAGCTTTTCGAGGAAATGTTAAAGTGAATAAGCTCGTCCGCTTCCTCTAATTGTTTTTTGAAAAACTCTTCGTATTCCCCGATACTCGGCGCGCTCGTTTTGGGCAAAATTTTCGTCTTATCCACGAACGCGAAAATATCCTGTGGCGTGATATCCACGCCGTCGCGGTATGCGTCCGCGTCAAGGTTTACCTGTAAGGGCAAAATAGCGATATTTCTCTCCGCAACGAGATGTCCTAAATCGCAAGTACTGTCCGAAGTGATTTTGATTGACATAAATATTTCTCCTGATTATTGTTTTTACTAATTACGTTTACACGGATTCTCCCGTGAAAAATATCCAACTTAAAACTTTTTGATACTTCATTGCCCAATCGGGTACGACGCCGTATATATCCGTTTCTTTATACAGCCCGTCTATGCGCGAATGTCCTTCCAAATACCGACTGTCCACGCTACTGCCGTCGTAGCTTCTGTTATCGCCGAGGAAGAACACCTCGCCCTCTTGCACCGTATACTCTCCAAAATCGTACGATTTTTTGAACGCGTCGTTCTTGCCGTAATAGGCGTACGGCTCGTCCAAGTACACGAACTCGTCCGTGCCCGCGTAGCAAATCTCCACTTTTCCGTCCTCGCAACGCACCTTATCGCCCTCGATCGCAATCAGCCGTTTGATAAGATACCGCGTTTTTCTATTTTCGGAAACGGGCTCGTACTTAAACTCGGGATAATCGTAAACGTACACGACGATCACGTCCCCACGCTCCGCTTTATTCTTTTCGTCCACCCGTCGCATGAGAAGTTCCTCTCCGCTGTACAGCGTTTTGCTCATGGAACTGCCCGAAACGATTACGCCCCCGAAACTGTGCGTAAAATAGATACGGAAGGAAAAGAGTGCCAAAACGAGCACGAGGATTACGAGAAGAAAACGAAACGAAGAGTTGCTTTCCTTATAGCCGTAGCAACTCTCGTATAACGAACTTTCTTCCAAATCCGTACTTCCTTCCCTAACTTTTTTACTCATTCTCTACTCCTTTCACGCGCTTGACCCGCCGTTTCAATTCGTCGCGCGTCAAGTTGACGAACCGCCCGCAGGTAAGACAGCGTAATTTCACGTCCGCGCCCAAGCGCACGACTTTCCAATCGCTCCCCCCGCACGGGTGCGTCTTTTTTAAGACAAGGATATCGTTCAACTCGTACATGGTATCCTCTTTACAACCAAATAATATTCGTCACGGCGTAGTCCGTTTCCTCGTTTTCGCAACGGAAAGTGAGTGCTCTTCCGTCCGAGAAGCAGGCAAGCGGTTTCCCGCACGATTCGCCCTTGAAATCGGCGGCTTTGAGAATGATACGCTTCCATTTCCCCCCGCCTTTGATTTCCACGTGGCAACTGTACCGTTCCATTTCGTCCGCGCTGTCCACCGCGTCCACCGTCACTTTCAACTCTACCGTTTCACGGCAATATCCGTCGAATTTGAGGAGCGCGTTTTCGTCGGGAATATAAGTGGGAGCGCTAATTTTATAGGTTTTGATTCCGCCTACGGAAAACGCGCCTTTCACGCCCCCGTAGCCGACGGAAATTTTGGGCACGGCTTCCCGTTCGAGGAAAATCCCGCCAATCGAGTTTTCTTTATAATCCGCTACGCCAAAGCAATCCATTTCCACGCCCGAAAAGAGCATTCTGCCCTTGACTGCGTACGGATCGGGTTTAGAAAGACGTTTCGCAACGATTTTCGACATCACGCGGAAACCGTTTATATATTTCGCGTACGCGTACGCGAAGACCGCCGAAGCCCCCGCGAACGGTTTGACCGTCACTTGGAATCTTCCGTCTTTCACCTCGTTTCCTTTCACTTTGCAAAGGTGTTGCCAATCGCGATACGCGCACTTGGTTTTTACGTCCGCCTCCGCGTAGAAAACGCCCGCTTCTTCCAAAATGCCTTCTTTATCGCCGTCCACGCAAATTTCCAACCCCTCCGCCGTTTCCTTTATGGAAAGGTTTAAGGTATCGGGAATATAAATTTCCCTGCCCTTTAAGTTCTTTTCCAAGAACAGGTCCATATCGATCAAGCCGTTCGGACCGATACAAGGTCCGCTATCCGCCGAATACACGAGCGCGTTGCCGTACTTCGTGCCGATACGGGAGAATGTGTCGTAAGCGCGGTCGCAATCGAACCCGTCGTCGCGGAGCGCGCAAAGCATAAGCACGGGGCATTTCACGCTCGACGCGTACGATTGAGCCTCCACCGCCGCGATATACGCGTGGCGGTCGTTGCTCAAATTGTGCGCAACGTTATCCCCGAACTTCGCCACGTTGGCAAACGATTTCCAACCTACGGCGTTGATGGGCACGGCACATTTTAAGTCGGGAGAAAGCGAGCTTTGCCAAGCGATATCCCCGCCCGTACGCACGCCGACGATACCGATATCCCCGATTCCTCCGCAACGCTTCAAAAACTCGATGGAAAACAACGCTACGTACGTCCATTCAAACCAAGTCGTTTCCGTCGCCGTAAGTCCGTGCATACTCGTAAGTCCGCGCGCGTGCTCGTAGTTGCCGTGTTGCAAAGAGGGCGGATAGGCGGTGCGTAAAACCCCTTCCTTATCCCCCGTCATTTTGCCCGAATAATCGGGCATGAGCACGGCGTACCCCTTTTCCACGAAATAACGGGCAAGCTCGATATCCACGGGTTTTCCAACGTCGCCCAAAAGCACGATCGCCGGCGCGTGCGCCGTGGAAAGCGGTTTCAAAAGACGCGCGTAAATACGCACGCTACCGTCCTCGACTGCGTGCCCGGAATAGGAAACGTGGCTAATGCGAACGCCACCGCGTTCCTCAATCCCCCACTCGCTTGCGCCGAGCGGAGTTTTCAAATTAAATTTTTTCCATAAAGCCACTGCGCTTACGATCATGTTTACGCTCCGTTCGACCTTTCGTTTTTTCCGTTTCTTTTTTTTCGAATCCCTTTCAAAACAGCTTGCTTTTCTTTTCAAAAAAAGGTATAATGGATTCACGGCACGGGGTTTGGTCGTTAACTATACTATTTTATTATACACTATTTCGAAAAATAAAGCAAGAAAAGAACCGCAAAAGAAAAAAATTTTTCCAAATTTCCATAAACGGATTTTTTCTCGTTTGAAATTCCCGCAAAAACGGAGGCAATTATGGCTTTTTGTTCCTTTTCCAAAGACAGCGACGGCAATTCGTTCGTCACCGTGGAAAATAAATTCATAACCAAGTATCTGCCCGAGGCAGACGGTTTTGCCGTAAAGGTGTACCTTTACGGGCTTTACCTTTGCAAAAACGCCGACTCCGATTTCGGCTTGAAATCAATGGCGGAAGTACTCAAAGCCGACGAGGAAGAAATTTGCAACGCCTTTCGTTTTTGGGAGGATTACGACCTCGTTTCTATTATTTCCCAAGACCCCTTCGCCGTGCAGTACTTGCCCGTAAAATCCGTCGTGGGTAAGCCCAAAAAGGCGCACTACGAGCGCTACGCGGATTTCAATAAGGAATTGCAACGCAAAATGCAACGCGTGGGCAAATTCGTTTCCGCGGGGGACTATATTAAGTATATGCGTTTTCTTGAAGAAAACGCCATGCAACCGCAGGCGCTTTTACTCGTCGTGGAGTACTGTATCCACAAACAGGGCGACGCCGTTTCCGCCGCCTATATTTTCAATAAAGCCAAAAAATTGCTCAAAAACGGCTGTTCTACCTACGAACAGGTGGAACGGGAGCTTTCCAATTACAACACGCACGAAAACGACCTATCCGCCGTGTTTACCGCGCTCGGCGTAAGCGGACGCGCTCCCGACGAAAACGACTATTCCCTGTATAGAAAATGGACGGAAACGCTCGGTTTTGCGCGCGACGGCGTAATCGTCGCGGCAAAAAAATGCAAGCGCGGAAGTATGACTGCCCTCGATATAACGCTTGAAGAATTATACGATAAGCATAAGATTGAAGCAGGCGAAATCGAACTGTATTTGCACGAGCGGGAAATGCTCGTAAATCTTACTTTCCGTATCGGCAGAAAGCTCGGCGTAAAAATCAACAACCCCGCCGCCTACGTGGACGAATACGTGGAAAAGTGGTACAATTACGGGTTCGAGGATTCTTCCCTTCTCGATATCGCGCTGTTTTGCTTAAAGACGGACAGGGGCAGTTTCGACAGCATGAACGCAATCGTGGATAAGCTGTACGCCAACGGCACGGTATCCAAAGAGGGCGTGAAAGCGTTCTTAAAGGAAAAGAACGAGGAGCTTAAACTGTTTGAAAAAATACGGGAAATTTGCGGTTCGATTCGCAAAACGCCCATGAATCTTTCCATGCTCCGTACTTGGCGGGATTGGAATTTTAGCGACGAAATGATTCTCGAAGCGGCAAAGCGTAGCGCAACGAGCGCAAACCCTATCCCCTACATGAACAAAATTCTCGCCGATTGGAAAAAGGAAGGCGTGTACAAGGTCGAGGATATCCCCGCGCAAGAGAGCAAACAACCCGTCGCAAGCGGGAATCGCGGTTATACGAACCCGTCGATCGAAGCGGCGAACGCGAAAGCGGAACGGGATAGATACTACGCGTTGCTTCGGGAAAAAGCGCAAACGCGCGCGGACAAGTATCTCGCCAAAGCGAATGCAAATACCCGATTCAAAGAAATCTCCACCGAGCTTTCCACCATGGAAATTTCACTCGCAAAAGCGGAAGTGTTCGAACCGAAAAAACTGCCCGCCCTGCTCGAAAGAAAGAAAGCGCTCTTAGCTGAGCGCAGGGAACTGTTGGCGGAAATGGGCATGAAAGAAATCGACCTCGCGCCGAAATTTAGCTGTAAAAAATGCTCGGACACGGGATTTTTGGCAAACGGTACGGCTTGCGACTGTTATAAAACGGCAATCCAATAAGATTTTTTAATATTTTTTCGAAAATTTTATAAAAGCAAGTCGAAAACGCTTGCATTTTTTGAAAAAATAAAGTAATATAGATAGGCGTTGAACGAACGCCTACGATGCAGAGATGTCTGAGTGGTTTAAGGAGCACGATTGGAAATCGTGTGAACGGGAGAACTGTTCCGGAGGTTCGAATCCTCTTCTCTGCGCCACGAAAAAGCCCCGCTTACTTGGCGGGGTTTTTTCGTGCGAAGAATTAGAGATGAGAAACTCCGCCTTATCGGAGGTTCGCGCGAGGAGCGAGAAACGATTCCCCTCGTTTTCTTCCTCAAACTCGGCGAGCGACGACACTTTGCCTTTTGCAATATCCTCTTCTCTGCGCCACGAAAAAGAGATATGCCAAAGCGCATATCTCTTTTTCGTTGTACTCCGAATCTAGAAGAGGATTCGAGGGTGGGAGCTGCGAGCGGGAGCGAGCATTTTGCCCGACCATGTACTTGTATCCACAATCTTGACGGCAAAACAAACGATTGATAATCGTTTGGCGGGGCGCGCCGCTAAAGGCGAGAATCCTCTTCTCTGCGCCATAAATTTAGAAACCGATTCAAAAGCGTGCGCGGGAAAATCTCCTCTTTTTCACGCTTTTGTCGAATCCTTGTCACAAAAAGTATACATTCTTAACAAATTTCGACATTTTCCGTTTTTTTCCTTATTTATTTACTTGACATTTGATTGCAAATATTATAAAATATATCTAATGATATTATGGTCGGCTGACCATGCGTTCATTTAACGGCTTTACACGGTCGAGGCGGTATGCAAAAAACGGGATTTGAAAAAAAGTTTAACATTGGATTGACTTTGGACACGAATATCAAAGAGTTTCGCCGTTTTTTGGAAGCGTATCACCCGTATATCCGTTCCATTTACTTTTCTTTGCCGTTAAGCAAGAAATTCCATACCCGTCAACTTATTGCAAAGCAGTTGCTTTTTCCGCACAAACGGATTTTGTTTTGGAAAATGTTGAAAGAGGCGAAAGCGTACGGCGTGGAGTTGGAACTTTTGTTCAATACGCTCACTTTGGACGAGGAGCTTATCGCGCTCGCTTCCAAGGAATTGAAAAAACGGCAAATTGAAGTGGATTCCGTTTGTTTTTTACAAGCCTACTACCCTTTCGTGGAAAAATACTTTCCCGACAAGAAATATATTTGGAGCTTCAACAACGGTATGCGTTCGCTCAAAGCGTTCGACGAAGCGATCGAGGGCAGAAAGATCGACGCCGTGGTGCTCGGTTCGGTATTTATCCGCGACAACGAAGCGTTCCGATATATCAAGGAAAAGGGTAAGGAAATCATTTTGCTTCTCAACAACAGCTGTTCGTTCAACTGCGCCACCTGCGCAAGCACGAGCCCGCTGTGTCAAGAAACCTTTGATAAAAATCACGAGAAATATTCGGTAGAATATCTCTACGCCCTGCAAAGCATATTCCCGCAGGAACTTCGCGACGGAACGATTGAAGCGGGTCTTATCGACTGTTTCAAAATCTCTAACCGTGGTAGCAAACTCTCTTTCGTGCAAAACTCGATGGACAGCTATATGCGCGGAGAGATTCTCCCCTATTTGGAAACGGACTGCAACGCCTACGCCTATTGGGGACGCGCGGGATTCTTTTGGAAGTATTTTTCTAAAATGGATTTTGCAAAGGTCGTAAAATACAAAGAAGAGATTCTTGGACACTCTTTGGATATAAAATGATAGCAAGTAGCGTAGAACAATATTTGTCCGCACCTTTTCAGGCGACGCTTACAGAGGAATTATCCCCCGTCGCGTTGCAACGGTTTGAAAAACTGCTCACGGTGCGAAGTCGCTTTTATTTCACGAAAATCGCGTACATAAAAGCGCTTATCAAAACGCTCGTGCAAGAAGGCGTGTTTCAACCGTTTTCGTTCAAAACGGTAAAGACCTTCAAAAAGCAAGCGTATATGCGCGACGGCGACGGATTGTATATATCCTACGGGATTTTTTTCAAAACCACCGAATCGATTTTCTTTTCCGTGCTTTGTCACGAGCTTGCGCATATTTGGTTGAGCCAACGGGAATTTTATCCTGCGCTAAAAACGCTCAACAAGGCGTACCTCTCTCGCGTTTCGGACGCGAAAACGGGCGAGCTTACCTCTCCCATCGAGGTATACGCAAGACTCTTTGCCTTGCATATAATAAAGCAAACAGCGTCGTTTATCCAAAACGGGAAACGAAAAAAGAAAGCGGAAACGGCAAGACGCGCAGAAGAAGAAAAACTGCGGAAACTGCAAAAAATGTTCGATTCTATCGAACCTAAAACCGATTTATAAAATATTTATAAATAAAATTTTCAATTATAAGGAGAACTACCATGGAAAAGCGCAAAGACGTAAAGATCGAGGAAGAAAGCAAAGACTTGATGCAAGAATACAACGCACAAGCAGAAAGCGACGATATCCACTTCGAACACGTTGACTGGACGTACAGCGACGGTTCTGGTTGCTGTTGCTAATTAAGGGCGTATGTTCGGATATTTCCGTCCTTATCAAGCAAATCTGACGCAGGCAGAATTACAACTGTTTAACGGGTATTACTGTCGCGTCTGCTATTGCTTGCGCCTCTTGGGCGGACAGGCCGCCCGCTTTTTCACAACGTTTGACGTTGCGGTTTATTCAATGTTAATAAATTTGCAAAAGAGGGATGAAAATCCCCCTTATTTGCGTTGTCAAAGATTGGGGAAAAAGAATATGAATTTGTTTGCCGACGACGAAATCGGGTTAAAGCTGGCAAGGCTCACCTTTATCAGCTTTGGGGAGAAATTCCGCGACGATATGTTGGACGGCAACGCAAAGAAGACGAAGCTTGTCGCTTCGTTTTTTTCCCGTCCAATCAAAGAAGCGGTAGAAAAAGAACCCCTACTTGCGCAAATTGCCAAAGAGGGTACGGACGAAATCAACCGTCTGCAAGACGGCGGTTTTCCGCTCTTTGAGGTACTCGCCTCTTACGGCGATATGACCGTAAAATCCTTTTCGCAATTCCTTCCCCTCTCCGCGCAAACGGAAGAGGCGGTCAAGGCGTTGTCCGAATGGATATTCTTTATCGACATGATTTGCGATTACGGCGAGGACTACGAAAGCGGTTCGTACAACGGATTAAAAACGGACGGCTGTCCAAAATTCACCGATTATTTCAACTTGCACTATCGAGAGTTTCTCGAAATTGAAAAAGCGGTGACGGATAAGCTTTTGAACGCCTTGGAGGGCGTGCGGGACAATTCTCGGCTTTGGAACACGCTTTATAAAATCATTTTACAAGCGGTTGACAACGTGATCCCCGCCGTTATTGAAGGCAAGGACGTACAATACCATTATTTCAAAGAATTGCGGAAAAGCCACAAACAGTTGCGCCAACTGCAAAAAGACAAAAAAAGGTTGGGAGAATTCCACCCGTGAAAAAAGTAGAAGTTATATTAAAAGTTACGGATACGTGCAACTTGCGTTGCGCGTATTGCTATAATAGTGAAAAAGGATACAAAAACAACCGCGTATCGTTGGAGCAATTTGAAAAACTGCTCACTCTCCTTTTGACCGATTACAACTTTATCCATATCATTTGGCACGGCGGAGAACCGCTTTGCGCAGGGCTGTCCTTTTTCAAGGAAGCCATGAACGTGGAAAGAAAGATTTGTATGCGCAGTTCGGTGACGATTGAAAACAGTATCCAAACGAACGGTACGCTCATCAATAGCGAATGGGCGAGCTTTTTCAAAAAGTACGGTTTCCGCGTAGGCATTTCCTTCGACGGCGTGCATAACGAAAAATACCGTCAACAAACGGAAAAAACGCTCCAAGGCATGGAAAAACTCAAAGCGGCGGGCTTGGATTTTAGCTGTCTTGCCGTCGTTGCGGACGAGGCGTACGACTTGGAAGAAAACTACCGTTTCTTCGCCGAGAAAAAGATCGCGTTCGATTTTAGCCCGATGTTTTCCGAGGGCGCGGCAAAGGATATGCCGAAAATGCAAACGGTCAAATACGCGAACGATTGCATTGCGCTCTTTGACAAATGGCTGTACGATACCAACGGTGTAAGCGTGCGCACTTTCGCATATTATATGAACATGGCGCTTGGCGGAAATTCCCGCATATGCAGTTGCGCGTCCTGCCACGGCAAATATATTAGCCTTTCGGCGGACGGTACGCTGTATAACTGCGGGCGCGACGGCGTTTCCGCGTACCCGTTCGGCAATATCGATAGCGTGCAAAGCGTAAAAGAAATGTTCTCTTCCGAGGGCGCGATTCGGCTTTTGAAAGGCTCGGTCGAACGGAGAAAGAAATGCAAGGAAAGTTGCGAATATTTCCAACTTTGCCAAGGCGGTTGCGCGGATATCGCGATTATGGAAAACGGGCTTGAAAATATTCCCGTCAACCATTGTTATTTATTCAAAACGCTGTATAAACATATTAGCGAAAAAATCAAGAAAATCGTGGACGACCAAGTTCCCCTCGACGCGCTCAATCCTACCGTGAAAAAGGTACTTGCGAAAAGTCTAACGCGCATGGGCGGTCCTATGCACAACGAAATTGCGGACGGGTACGTGAAATGAATGAAACTTTAAGAATCGTTTTAAGCTACGTAGTATTTTTCCTTTACATGGGGCTCGTGATCGTCGTGGGCGAAGCGTTGCAAAAGAAATTCAACCTCGACAAGGAAATGTGCCGTAAAGGCGAACACCTTGCCACGGGGTTGAGCTGGCTCATTTGTTGTTTCTTCACGGGCGCGTCCGTGCATACGCTCATTATCAATTTCATAGGGCTCGTATTGCTTGCCGTCATCACCTTCGGCGGTTTGATGAAATCGGTGCAACGCGAAGACGCAGACAAAAGCTACGGTCTTTTCTTCTTCGGGCTTAGTACCTGCGTCGTAACCGCAATCACCATTTTCTTTAACAAAGATTTTTATTGGTTTACGGGTATTGCCTATTACTGCATGGCGTTCGGCGACGGACTCGCGCCGTTCACGGCGCGTTGGGCGAAAAAGCATAATCCGAAAATAACCGAAAAAAAGACGCTCGTGGGCACGCTTACGGTGTTTATCGTTTCCTCGCTCTCCGCGCTCGTTTTCTCCCTCGCTTGCAATTTAGGGCTTTCCGTGTTCTTCTGCGTTTCCCTCGGCGCGCTCGCCGCTTGCGTGGAACTTTTCTCGGAAAAGTGTACGGACAACCTCACTATCGTATTCTCGGTATTTGGGTATCTCGTTTTGAACTATTACGGACTTGCGACGCCCGCTTTGCAATGGGCGTTGGTACTCGCGTTCCCGCTCGCACTCCTGAACGGAGGCAGTAAGGCGCTTACCCTGCCAGCCAATATCACGGCTTGGCTGTACGTGCTCGTTTCCTCGTATTTCGCGGGGATTCCTATGCTCGTCAACATCCTCGTTCTCTACGTTTTATCCGCCGTCGTCGGGAAAATCTCGCACCGTATTCACCGAAAGAGATACGGCGAAAAACTTTCCCTTTCCCGAAACGCGGTGCAAATTCTCGCCACGGCGGGCGTTGCCATGATTTTATCCGTCGCGTACTATTTCACGAAAATCGAAGTACTCCTCTTCGCCGCGTTCGCGGTGATTGCGGAGGAGTTCGCGGACACGGTAGCCTCGGACGTTGGAAAACTCTCGAAAAATATGCCTCGGAATATACTCGGCTTTAAGAGAATGACGGCAAAGGTGAGCGGTGGCGTTTCCCTGCTCGGCACGGTTTCCGGACTTATTGGCGCGGGCGTTGCCACGGGGATAGCTTTTTGCTTCGGCGTATACGATATAAAGATTTACTTGATTCTTTGGGCGATCGCTTTCGTGGGTATTTTTATCGACAGCGTGCTCGGCGCATGGTTGCAAGTGCTCTACCGTTGCCCCGTATGCGGTGCATTGACGGAAAAAACGGTCCATTGTAACGAATCTACCGTTTACGAAAAGGGCGTGAAGTGCATTGATAACTGCGCCGTGAATTTCCTTTCGGGAATTTTGACCGCATTGCTTTGCGCGTTGCTGTTCCTGCTTTAACAAACCAAAAAAATACCGTCGCCCCGTTTTCACGAGGCGACGGCTTATTTTTTGTCGCGTATTATTTTTCGAGCGTTTCGTCTACGATTTCCGCGTCAACGGCGTTCACCGAAACGCTTCTAATCCCGTTCATAACGCCACTCTTGGACTTATACCCCTCTTCGCTCATGGCGATACTTTCGCCGTTGGAGGCAATCAAGCGATAGCGGTACAATCCCGCCTTATCAAAATAAACCTCGAATTTGGGGCAGGTCTTGGGCGCAGGCGTTTTCAAGGTTTGATCCTCCACTCTGTCCTCGGCAATACATTTCGCGGCGTTTTTCGCAATACTTTCCATGCCTTTTTTACAAGCGCCTTTCGTCGAATACACTTGCGAAGCTACGGCGATTTTTTCTTTGTTTGCCGCGTATAAGCTAAAATTGAACGCGCCCGTAGGCGTCTTTTTGATTACGAATTTTCCCATAGTCGTTACCCCTTTTTAATGATTGTAAGCTTGTAGCTTTATATTATTATACCATACTTTTCCGATTTTGTAAAGAAAAAAATCGACGGTTTTTCCTATCTTTCGACGATTTTTTTCCCTTTTCGGTAATTTCCTCCAAACCATTGACAATCCGCCCGCCTTTGTGATATAATATATTTATATTACAAATATTTTGGAGAAAGCGTATGTTTCCTTTTATCCGTTTGGGCGGGTTGGAAATTTCCACCTTTTCCCTGATGATTTGCGTGGGCGTAGTCGCGTTTATCCTCTGCGTACTCGGGGTCGTGGAAAAGAAAGAAAAAACCGACCGCAAAACGAGCAACCGAATCCTCTTAATTTCGTTTATCGGGCTTGCCGCCATGTATATTTTCGCGTTTTTCTTCAACTCCCTCTTCCATTCTATCGAAGCGGGGAAATTGGAGATCGGCGGGATTACTTGGCTGGGAGGCGTTATCGGCGCGTTCCCGCTCACCGTTTGGCTGTTGCACAAATATTGCCCGCGTATTAAGGGCAACGCCTTGTTCTATTTTAATTTGCTTATCCCTGCGATCGTACTCGGGCACGCGTTCGGCAGAGTGGGTTGTTTCCTCGGCGGTTGTTGCTACGGCAAGGAAACGACGAGCTTTTTGGGCGTACAATTCCCCCACCTTGACCACGCCGTATACCCCACGCAACTGTTCGAAGCGGTGTTCGAATTGGCGCTTTTCGCCGTTATGCTCCTGCTTTACAAGCGTTTGAAAGGGCATTTCCTTGAAACTTACTGTTTCTCGTACGGCGTGTTCCGATTTTTCTTGGAATTCATGCGTGGCGACGATCGCGGTGCAACGGGATTTTTCCTCTCTCCGTCGCAAGTGATGAGTATTTTGCTTATCGTGGCGGGCGTGTTGCTGTTGCTCTACCACAAAGGCTTGATTTTCAAAAAATTATCGCAAAAAATGCAAGCGTACCGCAAGGAAAGTGAACGCTACGGCGTATACGTGCGCGAGGATATCGCCGACGCCGTTTACGCTTTGAAAGGTTTATATAAAGACGGCGTTTTAACGAAAGAAGAATACGAATCGTATAAAAAAGATTTGGAATCGAGGATATAATCATGATAACCGTAACCGAAGTTCGAACGAAAAAACAATGGAAAGACTTCGCCGTTTTTCCCATTCGGCTTTATAAAGATTGCCCCTACTACGTCCCCGCTTTTATCGCGGACGATAAAAATATATCCAATCCCAAGAAAAACCCGCCCGCAAAGAATTGCGATATAAAAGCGTTCCTTGCGTATAAGGACGGCGTTTTGGCGGGTAGAATCGCCTGTATCGTCGCGCACGAGAGCAACGAGCTTTTTAACCAAAAACGGATTCGGTTCACCCGCTTCGACGCAATCGACGATATAAGCGTGACGACCGCGCTTATACAAGCCGTGGAAGCGTACGCAAAAACGCAGGGCTTGACGGAAATCCACGGACCTTGGGGCTTCAACGACACCGACCGCGAGGGTATGCTCACGGACGGTTACGACGAAATGGGGTCTTACGCCACCAATTATAACTTCCCCTATTACAACGAGCACATGGAAAAACTCGGTTTCGTCAAGGAATCAGGCTGGGTGGAAAGCGAAATCCATTTCCCCACCGAGGGCGAACCGTTGTTCGAGCGGTATTATAAACTCGGCGAATACACCAAGCGCAGATACCGCTTGCGGGAGCTTTGCGAAACGCTTTCCGTAAAGGAAATTATTAAGCTGTACGGCGATAAATTTTTCGATTGCTATAACGCCGCGTATAAAGATCTCGATATGTTCGTGGAAATCAAAGACGAGGCGAAACAGGCGGTACTCGATCAATTCGCCGTCATGGTGAATAAAGAATTTTTGTCCGTACTCGTGAACGAGGAAGACGAAATCGCGGCGTTTTTCGTCGTCTTGCCCTCGTTTGGTAAGATCGTGAAAAAACACGGCGGAAAAATGACGCTCCCCTTTATTTTCGACTTGCTTCGTTACATGAAAAAACCGGATACGGTGGAGCTTACGCTTATCGCCGTTCAACCCGAGTATAGAAAGAAAGGGTATTCGGCGGGCTGTATCGCCCGACTGTTAAAGAGCTTTTCGACGAACGGCGTAAAGCGGGTAATTTCCTGCCCCACGCTCGAATCGAACACCGCGGTGCGCGCACAATGGAACGCCATGGACAGCAAAATCATTAAAACGCGCCAAACTTATATAAAAAATATCGACTGAACGAGAATTTTAGGCGAACTAAAAGGATAGCAAAATTTTGCTATCCTTTTACTTTTTGCCAAACGACCTATTCAATTGGATTCCCATGAGAAGAGGGATTGCGCTTACTTTTTTTAAGAAGCGGTTCGTCGTTAGCGCATAGCCACGCTCCGATTCCCATTACACCGAGCGCGATAAAATAGGTGTAGTGCGGTATTTGTTGAAAGACGAGCAGGGATAAAAACGCCCCGATAAACGGCGCGATTGCGTAATACGCGCTCGTTCGCGCCGCGCCGAGCAAACGCTGTGCGTGCACGTAAAAAAAGATACTCAAACCGTACGCCACGAACCCCACGCAAAGCACGGCGAACACGCTCCAAAGCACGGTGATCCGCTCTCCCGCCAACAAACCGATAACCACCGACCCCAAGCCCGAAAATACGCCTTTAAGCAACACGATTTGCAAGGGGTCTTTCAAGGAGATTTTCCGCGTGCAATTATTCTCCATACCCCAACAAACGCAAGCGAGTAGGATGAGCGCAGAACCGTAGGAAAAGCGCAAAACGGATATATCTTCAAAGGACAAAAGCGCGCAAGAAAGGGTGACGAAACCTATCCCAAGCCAAAGTCGGAAGCTCACCCGTTCCTTGAAAAATACGAGCGCAATCAACGCGGTTGCAACGATTTCGAAGTTATTCAAAAGCGAGGCGTTTGCCGCCGTCGTCGCCCGAAGTCCGAACAATAAGCATATGGGCGCGGCGATATCCAAAAGAATCATGGCAACCACGAAGGGAAATTCCTTTTTCGTTAGCGTCGCCTCCGTTCGCTTACGCTTTGTCACCTTTTCAACCAGCGCGATTAACGCCATTCCCAGCCCCGCGCCCAAGTACAAAAAACCCGCCGTGAGCGTGGGTGGCAAATACGCCAAAAGTACCTTGGACAACGGCGCGTTGACGGCGTATAACGCCGCGGCAAACACCGCCAAAAAAATCCCCTTTTTCATAATAGACTTTCTATCGCTTTTTTAAGATTTTCCAGCGTTTCCGCGTCGTTTTTCCAAACGGCTTCCATGACGCAATGGTCGATATGTTCTTTTAATATAAGCTTGCTTACGCCCGTAATCTCCGAACGAACGGCGGACAGTTGTATTAAAACCTCACTACAATCTCTGCCCCCTTCAACCATTCTCTTCACCGCCTCTAAATGCCCTATTGCCCGCGACATTCTATCCAACACCGCTTTCGTATTCGTGTGCGTATATTTTTCCATATTTTTACCTCCTTTTATATCCCCCCAGGGGGGATATTTATAGGATAGCACAACGGATCGTAAAAGTCAAGTATTTTCCCAGAAAAAACTTATTTTACACTAAACTTTTCCAATTCCCCAAATCATATCCCCCCTAGGGGGATATAGTAGGCAACATAAACATGAATCTACCGCCCAAAAAATTTATTTTTTGTAAAAAGCTTTGAATTTTTTACCCATTCCTATCCCCCCTAGGGGGATAGGATTAGATCGCATGTAGAGAATAAAACTTAAGTTTTTCCCAAAACTTATTTTTTGCAAGCCCTATTCCCCTTAAATAGCGTAAGCATCAACTTTTCCCCTAAAAACTTTTTACAAAAAAACTTGCATTATTTCCTTAACCATATCCCCCTATGGGGGATATAACAAGAAGCGTAAAAATTAAACTTCACCTCAAAAAAAACTTGTTATTGAAAAAAGTCTTGAATTTTTTCACCGAATCATAAGGAATAAAAATCAACTTTCTATGTAAAAACTTATTTTTTGAATAATCGTTTCCCCGATTATGGAACGGGTAAACGAAGTACTACTTATTTTTTGCAATATTATATCCCCCCTAGGGGGATATAATAAGATAGCGTACGCATCAACTTTACTCTAAAAAATTTATTTGCGCAAAAAAAATCTTAGATTTTTTATTAAACCCTATCCCCCCTAGGGGGATACGATAAGATAGCGTAAGCTCCAACTTTTCTCTAAAAAACTTATTTTCGCAAAAAAATCCCGCATTAATTATATATTCCTATCCCCCCTGGGGGGATAGGAATATATAATTAAAACCCGCAAAAACGGTCGTTTTTGCAGGTTTTGCGTTTTGTTTACGCTACATTCTCCTCTATAAAAGTCATTCTGCCAAGCTCGTTGCAACGCTCCAAAAGTTTTTGCGCGACGCCGTCCTTGCCTCCGCATTCCTTTAACAGCTCGGAATACAAAACGGGTTTATCCACTACGTACACGAGCTCGTCTTTTTTGAAAAAGGTCACGTAGACGGGCACGTCGATTCCCTTCCGCAGGCACGTCTCGGCAAGCGCGACGAAGCCTTGGTGAAACGCTTCGAGTTGAGGCAAATACCCGTTCGTGGAATCCTCGGGGAAAATTACGATATTATCCCCCTCTTGAATCGCTTTAACGCTCTCGCGCAACGTTTTCAAAAAACGCCCGTCGCGATAGGTCGATATCAAATTAAGCCCCTTATAAAACAAATTGGTGAGCGGGCTTGCAAGCAGGCAAAACAGCCGAGCCAAATGCAAGTTCCAATGCTTCTTTTCGTGATAATACACTCGCGTTTGGTATTTATACATGGACACCAATCCCGAGTTCATTTCATGCGCGCCCCACATACGAATGGGCTTATCGCAATACAGTTCCAAAGACATGGGTGCGTCCGTGCCCTCGTGGTTACTCAAAATTACTCCGCCGTTGGAAAACTCTTCGCCTAAAAATACGAATCTCGGGCGTTTGTATCTACCGAGCATTAGTTTTTTCATAAACCGAAACCACCACTTCCGCTTTTGTGTGGGCGTTTCTTTCTTCTCTTTCTTTGCCATTGTTTACTCCTGTCATATATTCGTATGACAGTATTGTATCATATTTTTTTATAACGGGCAAGCGTTTGCGGGGTACTTGTAATATTTTTTTGTGACAAAACGGTAAAAATTTCCCCCACCACGAATATCGTGACGGGGGATTTTTACGTTTTACGCTTCGGCGGGAATCGCACCCGTTTCTCTCGCTTCCGATTGCGAACCCGTAGGGTTCAAGATACTAAACCCAACGTTGACGAGGTGATCGGCAACACGCTCCAAACCTGCCACGGTGGAAGAGAAGTACGGGCTAAGTTCCACCTTACAATTCCCTTCGGCAAGGCGCGCGTAGTGGCGCGCGGTGAGGTCGCGTTTCATGCCGTCCACGGTATTTTCCAACGCCGTAAGTTCGGCAAGTTGACGGCTATCCGTTTCGTCGAACGCCGTGCGCGCGATGGCAAACATATCCAAAACCGCAGTTTGCATATCTTTAAGTTCGCGCTTCGCGTTATCGGAGAAACAAAGCTCGCCATCTTGCATTTGCATTGCTATCTCAAAGAAGTTCTCCGCGTGATCGCCCACACGCTCCAAGTCGTTGAGTACGTGGAAATACGAACCGATTTTGCGTTCGTCGTGCGTATCCACGAGCGAGGAAAGTTTGATAAGATATTTGGTGAGTTCTTTGTTCGTAAAGTCGATAACTGCTTCGTTTTCGACAATTTCCGCTTTATACGAGGATGCGTTTTCTTCCATTGCAGAGAAAGAAAGCTTTAAGTTTTTCTCGGCAAGCGCGCCCATGTACTCGATTTCCTTTTTCACCTGCATAAGCGCAACCGAAGGCGTTTTGAGGAAGCGTTCGTCCACGTATTTGAACTGCCGTTCGTTTTCCCCGTTCGTCTTGTCTTTAATTACCTTTTCGGAAAGGTTTACGATTTGTTTTACGAAAGGAAGGAACAACGCTACCACACAGCAGTTGAAAATTACGTAGAACCAAGCGAGTTGCATTTGCGTATTTCCGGGCAAGCACCATTCGAATGCGGTCACGATTTGCGATTTGAAAATCCAAATAGGCGCAAGGAATAACGACACGCCGAACACGCTGATAATCAAGTGAATAAACGCCGTACGGCGCGCGTTGACGGAAGCACCGATCGAGGCGATTAACGCCGTAACGCAAGTACCGATATTCGCGCCGAGCGCAAGGAACAACGCGTTTTCCAAACCAAGCGTGCCCGTACCTACCATCATAATAAAGATACCCGTCGCCGCCGAGGAGCTTTGGATTAGCGCGGTAAACGCGATACCGCAAACGACCAAAAGCAACGGGAAATCAATCGTTTCAAAAAGCTTTAAGAACATAGCGGTAAGCTCGGGATATTTATCGGGATCAAACCCCATGCTCATGACGTCCAAACCCACGAAAATCAAACCGAACCCGCATAAAATCGTACCGATTTGCTTAACTCTTTCGTTCTTGATAAAACACATCATAACACCGACGAACGCCATTGCCGCTATGACGATTTTTACGATCTTCAACGACGAGAACGCCACGATAACGCCCGTAATCGTCGTACCGATCTTCGCGCCCATGAGAATGGGTGTCGCCTGCATAAGCGACATGATCCCCGCGTTTACGAACCCGACGACCATAACCGAGGTTGCCGACGAACTTTGAATAATCGCCGTCGCGCCCGCGCCGACGCCCACGCCCGCAAAGCGGTTTCCGCTAATCTTTTCGAACAGGCGTTTCAAACCGCCGCCCGCACTGCGCTCCAAGCCGTCCCCGAGCATATTCATACCCGCCAAGAACACGCCACAGCCCGCAAGTAAGGTCAAAATAGCCTCTAAAATCTTCATAATTTCTCTTTTCTCCTTCGTTTTTCTCCATACAAGCCGTTTTTTATCTATTTTATTATACTATAAAACGCCCGTGTCAACAACAAGGTGACGGTAAATCAATCGTAAAGTTTTTGTAAAATTTGAAAAAAACACATTTTTCCTAATTTTTACTTGACGAACGCCCCCGTTCGTGTTATAATACTGTCAAGAGATAGACGAGGCTTTTTGCGAAACGCACCGTACCCCTTTCCAAATCGGGTTTGACTATCTCGCAAATATTCTGCCACCGGGTAGCTTCGTATCGTACGGCGTTAGGTCTTTGAAGTCGCGCGATAGGGAGCGTTTCTTTTTTGCGATAGGGAGAGTTTCTTTTTAACCAAAGCAATATAATCTAAGCCCAGATTTTAGCGAAGAATTTAATCGTCTACGGCGTTAAAAGCCTTGATAAACCGTTTGGTTGACCTTCGGCTTTCGCCTTGTATCCGAAATAAATTCTTTCGCTATAAATTGCTTCGCACCCCAAAGCTTAGATTTTTTAGAGATTTTTGGTGAGGAGGAAGCAATTATACCAAAGTATTATAATGACGACGAGCTGAAAAGCGCAAAAAAGATAGCTTTGGGGCTGGCTTAGATTATATTGCTTTGGTTAAGGAGGTAAACATGAAAAAGCTTTTACGCTATTTTTCCCCGTTCGAATGGTGTCTTTGGGCGATCTCCTCGCTCGCCATTCTCCTCTCCTTTCTATTTAGCGGAGAGTTTCATGTCCTTACGCTTATCGCCTCGCTTTTGGGCGTAGCGGCGTTACTTTTTCTTGCAAAAGGCAACGTAATCGGGCAATTCCTCGTGATTATTTTTAGTCTTTTATACGCGATCGTTTCGTGGGAACAACGCTACTACGGGGAAATGATCACCTACGTGGGCATGTCGCTCCCGAGCGCGCTCGTCGCGGCGATAAATTGGATAAAGCACCCTTCCAGCAAGGGCTTGTCCGAAGTGAAAATCGCAACTATGACCCGCCGTAAATGGATACTTTTAAGCGTTTCCGCCGTGCTCGTTACCGTCGCGTTCTATTTCATCCTCGCCTATTTTAATACCAACAACCTCTTGGTAAGCACCCTTTCCGTCACGACGAGCTTCTACGCCGCTATGCTCATGATCTTCCGTTCCCCCGCCTACGCGGTGGCGTACGCGACGAACGATATCGTGCTCATTATCCTTTGGGTTTCCGCGAGTATCGCTTCCATTTCGTACCTGCCTATGGTCTTTTGCTTTCTTGCCTTCCTCGCCAACGACCTCTACGCCTTCGTAAATTGGCGAAAAATGCAACGCGAACAACAATAAACACACGCTACCGCAAAAAAATTGCGGTAGCGTTATTTTTTTGGAAAATAATACGAACAAATGTTTGACTTTTTATTCGTGCCGTTGTATAATATAGATATGATTACGCAAGAGAAGCTTACAATTTTAACGGAGAGCGCGAAATACGACGTATCCTGTTCTTCGTCGGGGAGCGCGAGAAAGAACGCGGGAGGCGTGGGTAACGGCTATATAGCGGGTTGCTGTCATTCTTTCACGCCCGACGGACGGTGCGTTTCCCTGTTAAAAATTTTACTTAGTAACGATTGCGTGTACGATTGCAAGTACTGTCCCAACCGCGTTTCCGCAGACGTACCCCGCGCCACGGCGACGCCCGACGAGATTTGCGAGCTTACCATGGATTTTTACAAGCGAAATTATATCGAGGGGCTGTTCCTCTCCTCCGCCGTAACGAAGAATCCCGATTTCACCATGGAACAGCTACTGCTCGTCGTGAAAAAATTGCGTACGGAATACGGTTTTCACGGATATATACATTTGAAAGGGATACCCAAAGCCGACCCCGCGCTCAACCGCTCGGCGGCGTTATACGCGGATAGAATGAGCTACAACGTCGAACTTCCCACGGAAAAAAGTTTGAAACTCCTCGCTCCGCAAAAGAGCAAGGAAAGCCTGCTTTTGCCTATGAAAACGCTCACGCGGGAACGGGCGCAATTCGTTGAAGAGAAGCGTAAAAAGCAAGTTTCGGGGCATTTCCTACCCGCGGGGCAAACGACGCAAATGATCGTGGGGGCAACGCCCGAAGCGGACGGGCAAATTTTACGGCTCACGCAAGCGTTGTATAGGAAGATGCAATTAAAGCGCGTATATTATTCCTCTTACGTGCCCGTCGTGCAAGACTCCCTTTTGCCCGACAAATGCACGGGGCAGTTACGCGAACACCGACTTTATCAAGCGGATTGGTTGCTCCGTTTTTACGGTTTTTCCGTCGAGGAAATCGTCACGGAGGGGGAAAATCTCGCCTTGGAATACGACCCCAAATGCGCGTGGGCGTTGAAAAATATGCACCTTTTTCCCGTGGAAATCAACCGCGCTTCGCTGGAAGAATTACTCCGCGTGCCGGGGATCGGCGGGCGAAGCGCGCAAAAAATCATTCAAGCGCGCGCGTATACCACGCTCACCTTCGAATCGCTCGTGAAAATGCGGGTCGCACTCAAACGGGCGAAGCATTTTATCACTTGCAACGGGAAATTTTTCGGCGCGAAAAACGAAACGGCGGTGCGCGGACTGTTGATTTCGGCGGAAAACGGCGAAAACGCCGTACAGGAAAATTTATTTTCCCTGCTCCCCGATACGGGCGCGGTGAGCGAAAAGAAAATCCTCTTTTCCGACCGCCAAAACGCACTTTCCGCCCTCACGGGCGAATTGTAGGAGGGCGTATGTTTTACTTATTCGACGGAAGCGAAAACGGGTTTTTGACGGCGTTTTTGCTTGCGTTCCAAGACAAAAACGCCCGTATTTCTTCCAAGAGCGCGCAACTGCTTTTGGGGCAAGAGCCCGTATTCGTACGAACGGACGACGACCGCGCGCAACGCGCGAAAGCGCGCCTTTTATCCTTTGACAACGGGTGTCACAAGGATTTGAACGCCCTACTTCGTTGCGGACGGGAAGACAACGAACAGGTGGCGTTTGAATACTTGCGCTTTTTGGCGCAAAAAAAACGCCCCGTTCGGGGCATGCTCGCCGAGCCTGCCGTCTACCGTGCCGTGGAATATATCAAAAAAGTGGGATTGGAAATCCACCATTTTCACGGTTTTATCCGCTTTATCGAATGTGAAAGCGGGGCGTTGTACGCCCCGTTCGAGCCAGACAACGATATTTGCGATTTGCTCGTTCCCCATTTCCGCGCCCGCTTGCCCGCGTTCCCGTTCGTCCTGCACGATGTCAAACGGAAAAAAGCGGCGGTGTACGACGGCGCAAACGCCTTTTTAGCCCCGCTCGAAAAGGCGGAGATTATGATTTCCGCCGACGAAAGCGCGTGGCAGGGGCTTTGGAAAAAATACTATTCCGCCGTGAATATCCCCTCGCGGGAACGGTTGAAACAAATGCGGGGATATATGCCCGCGCGGTATTGGAAATATATGCCCGAGCGTTCTTGAAACGAAAACCGCTATCGCAAAGCTTGCGATAGCGGTTTTAATATTCTAATTTTACGCCGATACGGACGCCGTTCCGTCCGCCGCGACGAGCAAACTCACGCCGTTTTGAATGGCGGGCGATTGCTGTCCGTGTCTACCCCAACGGTAGGCAAGCTGTACCTGCGTTTGCGTTTTCAACTGAAAGGTGATCGTAGTTTTTTGACCGTCCGTACCGACCTCCTGCGGAGTAAGCTGTTCGGAATAACTAAGCGTATTGCCCGAACGCACGAAAACGTAACCCGTGGAAGCCGTGCCTTTTGCCGTCAACGTAATCCGGTACTCGCCTGCGGGCAGGGTGTACACGCCCTCTTCGTCGGCGGTTTGCGTAATGCCCTGTACCTCGATTTGATAATTCGCGGAAGAAATAGTGGATTGTGGCGTAGTCGTGCTATCGGTGAAATAGGCGTAAGTACCCAAGCTCACGGTGCAAAAACAAAGCATACAAACGAGAATGCAAGAGAGCACCGTATTTCTTACCGCGTGCCGTTTCTTCTTTTCGTCATTTTTTGCAGGCGTTGACACTTTTTATCCTCCTTTTCTTTCGTTTTATATTTATATGCAAGACGAACGCTTGCTTATTCGCCCGCAGGGGGCGCGTCCGTAGGCGATATATTCGCAGGGGGCGTATCCAAGGGCGTCGCGACGGGCGTACCGTTTTTCTCGGCGAGCTGTGCGCGAAGCTCGGCAAGCTCTTGCTCCATTCTTTGACGCTCCGCGTTGATCTCCGCGTCCTTATCCGCCTGCTGTTCCTGCCGGTACTCTCTAAAAGTTTTGATAAAATTGATAAGTTGCGAGCCGATCAAAAGCACGAACGGCAACAAGATACAGCATACGTAGCCCGCGGGACTTCTCAAAAAGTCAAAGAAATTGCCCACGCCCGCAAGACTCGTTTTATACTGTCCGCGAATGAACGGATATTCCACGGGCACTTTATCGTTTTCGCCCGTCGTCGTACCGTAAGTAATAAACGCGGGATCGCCCGCGTCCGTCGTGGTAAGCGAGCGGATTTTGTGGGTGATCGTTTCATTGAAACTGTCTTCGTTTTGCGAAATGAAAGTGATAATATCCCCTTCGTTGAGCGTGGTAGGATCTACCTCTTTGACGATAATCAAATCGCCCGCCGCGAAGTCGGTCGCTTTCATAGAGTCGCTCGTGACGATATAAAACTTATACCCAAAAACGCTACGGTCGTCGCGATCGAAAGTGTTCACCGAAAAAATGGTGAATACCATCATAAACACCGATACCGCCACGAACACCCAAACCAGCACCGTTTTCACGATATCGAAAATCTTTTTGACCCTTTCCTTATCCATAACCCTGTTCTTCCTAACCTATATTCCTTCCAACCGATTTTATACGTTCGCGTTTCCTTGCACCGCAAACACGTGCACGTCTACCGAGCAAGACTGTTTTTGATAGATATTACCGCTAAGAGGTGGCATATGTACCGCGAGCGCGAACGAGAATTCTTCGCCCGGTTGCATCATTTTATAGGTCGCCCCGCCAATCGAATTCAAGCCGTCCTGCATTTGCAAAGGCGCGCTTCGCGCGGAAAGCGTTTCCCAATTAGAACCCTTCACGTCGTAATAATCGCTTTCAAAGGCACAGTATTCCAACCCGCCGAGCATACCGCCGATATCCACGTTGAGCTGTACCACGTAGCGCACGGCGATTTCGCCCTCGTTTTTCACGCGCAAAAATACCACGCGCGTTTGATTGGGTTCCCAAGGTTTCGAGCCGAATAGATCCCCTTCTTTGTCCGCGATACTTCTATAATCGCCGTTTTCGTCCGCCTGCAACAAGTCCATTTTCAACGAACCTGCGGTGATACGGATAGCGGTGTCGTTCGATTGCGAAGTGAACAACGCAAAAGTCGTGGATACCATCAACACCGAGCAAAGAAAAATCATAAGTACGGCGAAGAATATTTTTATTCTTGCATTACTTTTCATTATTCTTCATCCTCCTTTCGAATTTTCCCCTTTTCCGACGCGCACAAAATCTTACGCGACGGCATACCACTTTTCCATATTATATCACAACCCACGCATTTTTGTCAAGTATTTTCGTATAAAAAAGAAAATTATATCGGCGCGGGCGCACGCACGTAAAAACGGGAGCGTTTCACTCCCGTTTTTTTGCGTTTTATTTTTCTTTTGCGTGGAAGATAAGCCCGATCGTGCCCGGTCCGCAATGCGAACCGATTACCGGTCCTATGGGTTGTAGCGTAATATCTAAATCCCCGAACTGCGTTTTGATCTGTGCGATAAAATCGGTCGCTTCCTTTTCGCAGTCGGCGTGCAATACGAATACTTTGTATTTATCCAACTCGCTCCCTTTCGTTTTCATGTAATTAAGGAGCGCGGTGAGCGCCTTGCGAAGTCCTTTTTCTTTGGAAATATTGACGATTTTGCCCTCTTCGTTGAAATGCAAAATCGGCTTGATACCGAGCAAATTCCCCACCACGCGGGAAAGCCCCGAAACTCTGCCACCGCGGTGCAAGTAGGTCAAATCGTCCACGGCAAAATAGGTCGCCGTATGCGGGATAAGTTCGTCGCAATACGCGTCCAACTCGTCCATGGTAGCCCCCTCTTTGTATTTGAGCGCGGCGTAATAGGTCACGAACCCGCTCCCCAAAGAGATAAGCTTGCTATCCTTATAACGGATTTCCCTGTCGGGATATTTTTCTTTGAGCTGTTCAATTACATTCTTCATGGCGTTGAAAGTACCGCTCATTTCGTGCGAGAAGGTCACGTAGTAAATATCCTCGCCACGCGCAAGCACGGGTTCGAAATATTCCATGTACGCATACTCGTTCAAAGCCGCCGTCTTGGGTACTGCGCCGTCGCGCATCTTTTGAAAAAAGCCCTTAAAATCGGTCGCTTCGCCCATGTCGTAAAAATATTCTTGATCGTCTACGATATACGGCATACGGATTACGTTGATTCCCAGCTCCTTAACCGTCGTATGCCAAAGCTCACAGTTTGAATCGCAAAAAAATTGATACATTTTATTTCTTCCTCTTTCGTTATTTTTATTCGCCTGTAACGAATAAAATTCCTTTTTTTACCAAACGGCGCGGTTTTTGCCCGTTTGTACGATTCTATTGTATCACATACTACTGTAAATGTCAAGTTTATTAACGAAGTTTTTTTTCTGCGTTTTTTTTGACAAAAAAACGGAAACGGTTATTAAAACACTTGACAAGTCGGGGGTGCTATAATTAAGTATAATATAATATTTTATATAATATGGAACAGTTACGGCGGTTTCTCTCCCACGGAAGGATATAGAGCAGTCCTCGACGCGGCTTACAAATTTTCAATGACGCAAACCCCCGAAGAAGTAGAAAACAGCTATTATAGAGATTGGTACTGCGACTTCTTCGTAAGCTTAGACAGAGATCTTACTCCCGAAAAACCCAATGCGATTTTCCTTGCAGGTTGTTACGGTGCATTCGGTTAGGTTGGTTTCCATAGCGGTGAATTAGAATTGCCCGCAAACACGAAAGTTCCTCTTCTCGGCTCGGTCGGCGGTACTTTCACTTATGAAATGATAGCCGACCTCGTAGGCGAATTCATTTGTGGCGTCGGCGCAGGTACGACGGACGGTTACCTTAGCGGTGCAATCTTCACGGTAGAGCTTCGTCTTACGAATCCCGAAAATCCCGACGATATTCGCACGATTCAAACGATTACTTATACCTTTGCTTAATACTTAAAAGGGAAAAACTTACGCCTATCGCATTCCTTGCGATAGGCGTATTTTTCACCCAAAACGGCAATATAAAAGCCACCCGAGGGTGGCTTTTTGATTATCTTTCGTTGATAAGTTTCGTAAGTTCTACGGGATCAACGATCTTGTCGCCTTTATACACGCGCATATTACCCGACGCGATTTCGTCGATCAAAATAACTTCGCCGTTGTTGTAGCCGAACTCGAATTTAATATCCCAAAGGTCAAGACCGAGCGTTTTCAAATCGTCCGCAACCACTTTGGTGATTTTAAGCGTTTGTTCTTTCATGGAGTTGAACATTTCCATGCTCATAACGCCGAGTGCGGCAAGACCTTCCGCCGTAACGAGGGGGTCGCCCTTTTCGTCGTTCTTGAAGGTACATTCTACGTAACCGCCTTCCAATCTCGTACCGTTTTCGATATATTCGCCGTATCTTCTAATAAAGCTACCCGTAGCCACCAAACGGCAAATAACTTCCAAGCCGTGACCGAACACGGTTGCGGGAAGCACTTCCATCGTCGCGTTTTCGATATCCGCGGAAACGTAATGCGTTTTAATGCCCGCTTTTTTAAGCATTTCGAAATAGTACACGGAAGATTTCAAGTTTGCCTTACCGATCCCCTCGATCGTAAGCCCGACCGTGTTTTCACCCGGATCGAACACGCCGTCTTTACCCGTACAATCGTCCTTGAATTTGAGCAATACGTTGCCGTTTTCAAGCTTGTAAACGTCTTTCGTTTTACCTGTGTAGATCTTTTCCATATTATTAAACCTCTTAAAATTAGAATAGCATTTTTCGGTCGGCAAACCGTCTTAACCAAACCACGAAAATATTATAGCAAATTTCTTTTAATTTTTCAATAATATGAACGCCGTTATTCAAAAAAAATTAAAAAAATTTTTTATTTTTTGGGAATAGCGTTCGCTTGACCGCCGTCCGCGTTTATGTTATAATTATATCAACGATAGACAAGGAAAAAAATCATGCAATACGAAATCAAAAACTTTGAAAGTTTAGAGTATCTCGTTCGCTATCCCAACGGCTACGAGTCGGGGAAAAAATACCCCGTAATTTTGCACCTACACGGCGCGGGCGGAAGATACCAAGGCGCAGAGTCCAACAAGACCAACCCCTTTTTCACCATTACGGAACAAGACGAAAATTTTCCGTTCGTTTGCGTATCCCCCTCTTGCAACGCGGATACTTGGTTCGATTTATTTGAAACGCTCCGCCGTTTCGTGAAATTTATTTCCGCCGAGCCGTACGCGAACGCGAAAAAACTGTACCTACTTGGACCGAGCATGGGCGGTTACACTACTTGGCAACTCGCCACTTCCCTGCCCGAATATTTCGCGGCGATCGCGCCCATTTGCGGGGGCGGTATGTATTGGAACGCGGGACGGCTCGTCAACGTACCCGTTTGGGCGTTCCACGGCGAATTGGACGGCGTCGTGCGCTTGGAAGAGAGCGAGAAAATGGTGAACGCCGTCAACGCAAACGGCGGAAACGCAAAACTCACCGTCTACAAGGACACCTACCACGATTCTTGGAATCAAGCGTACGCAAACCCCGAACTGTTCGCTTGGCTTCTCTCCCACGAGAACGAGAACGCAACTGAACTGAAAAACGAATATAAAGGAAGCGACATATACGGTTAATCATTATGACAGAAAGAGAAAAAGCATTACACGGCTATAAAATCTACGATCCTTTTGCCGAGGGCATGCCCGAAGAGCGCACGCGTGCGCACAGGCTTTGCAAACTCTATAACGATACTTTCGACACGGAAACGGAAAAGCGCGAGGAAATCCTCTCCGCGCTACTTCCCAAACGCGGAAAAAACGTCTATTTGCAAGGTCCTATCTATTTCGATTGCGGAGTAAATATCGAAATCGGCGACGACAGCTTTGCGAACGTGAACTTCGTCGTCCTCGACGAGGGTCGGGTGAAAATCGGAAAATCGGTGTTTATCGGACCGAACGTTTCCCTGCTCACCGCGATACACCCCCTTTGTTATCAAGACCGAAACCCCTTTTTCAACCCGAAAACGGGCGTGGTAACAAACCTCGAATACACCGCCCCTATCACGATTGAAGACAACTGTTGGATCGCCGCAAACGTCACCGTTTGCGGGGGCGTGACGATTGGCGAGGGGAGCGTGATCGGCGCGGGTTCGGTCGTCACCAAGGATATCCCGCCCCATTCGCTTGCCGTGGGCAATCCCTGTCGGGTGATTCGCAAAATCACCGAGGCGGACCGACTTTCCAATCACCCTGAATTATTCTAAAAGCTACGGCTTCGGGAACGCGTTCCCGAAGCCGTTTTTTTATCCTTTTATACGGAAAGACAAGTACCGTTCCCGCACGATTTCTCCTTCGTCCGTCGTGGTGTGTTCACTCATGGAAAAGAATATCCGATCCGACGCCACGTTGAAATAACGCGCGGAATACTCCCCGTCCTCGCAATACACCGTCACGCGTCTATCCGGTTTAACCGTGAAACGGTTTTTCTCGTATTCGTCCAATTCGTAGCTTGCCGTATAGAGATATTCCCCGTCGCGGTACACTTCGTACTTGCCGTTTTCACGGAATACGAGCGAGGTCGTTTTCGTTTGCACGAGCGGTATACGCTCGCCCTCTTTTTCAACCTCGTGCCAATCGGTTATCCAGCCCTCGAACTCGTAAAACACGCCGTATTGAAGTTTCGGCAAAAGCGTTTCTTCCGTCCAACCGCTACCCCAATACACTTTTATATTCGCGTCCGCCACGTAATAATCGAAGGTATGATACCCCACTTTATATACGTCCACCACGTCGATAGAACTTATTGCCGACTGCGAAAAATCCCATTCCGCGTACGCGCTTTCCCCGCGAAAGATTGTAAACGCCTTTAAGCCCGCGAAGTCTTCGTCAAGTACCACCAAAATACTCGATTTAAGCGCGTACCAACGCCCCTCGCAACGCATACGCAATCTCCAATCCCCTTGCGAGCGGAAAGAGAGCGTGCCGTCCGAACTCAAATCGAGCGTGAGTTTTACTTCCGCCCGCGTTTCGTCCACCGAATAAATGGGTCTTAACCGCCAACCCACGCCCGAATGGTAATACATATCGTCGGGGTTTACCCGCTGCGCTCTGTTTTTATACGTGACGAGTTCCGTTTCGAACTTCCCGCCCGAAAAGGCAAACGCGTCCTCCGCCGTTTGCTTTTTATAATAGGATATAAACCCGTATTCGTCCGCGTCGCTCTCGTACAAGGTGTTTCGAATGACGGGAAAGCCGAATTTTTCAGCGGACAAAAACTCCACGAGCGAAACCTCGGAAAAACCGCTCACTTGGTCGCGCGTGTACTGCAACACCCGATTGCCCACGGCGACGAACTCGCACCCCCAAGCGGTCGTACCCTCGCCGAAAAAGGACTCCTTTTCCCCGATTAAAAACCAACTCAGCGTTGATTTGGTAATCTCGCCCTCGCGGTTCTCCCGCCCGAACATCGTCCAAACCCCGCTTTCCACCTGCATATCTTCCACGACGTTGAGCGTTTCCCCAATTTTCTCGCCACTCAACGCGCCCGTAAGCTCCGCTTTGCCGTTCGAAAATTCCACGGTAAGCTCGTCCGTTTTTTCCCCCGCCGAAAGCACGGACAGGGCAAAGGTCTTCGAGTTTTTTTGTTCCAACGCGCAAGGATAGGCGCGCGAACCGACGGTGAGCGCGGCGTTGTCGTAATCGAGAATCTTCAAGCTCGTTTCTCTATCCGCAGTCGCGTACGATTGCATATACCGCTCGTAGGTGCGGGAACGGAACAACTCGTGAAAGGGAATGATATTGCTATACACGATCGCAAACACGAACGAGAAAACAACCGTGAGTACAATCGCCGTTTTCCATATCCGTTTTCTTCGCTTGCCACGCTTGGATTTATCTACGACTTCTTGCGTAAACTCTTCAATCGGTTTCATATGCTATCCCCTCCTTTTTCAATCTTTCCCGCAAGCGTTCTTTTGCCCTTTGCAACAAATTATACACCTGTTTTTTATTCTTGCCCATGACCTTGGCGATATCGTCTACCGAAAGTTCCTCGTAATATCGCAACAAAAGCACGCTCGCGTATTCCCCGCCGATCGACTCAATCGCTCTTGCCACCGCCACGCGCCGTTCGTCGCGAATCAACGCCCACTCGAAATCCTCCTCCGCCGTCCTTGACTCGTCCAAGCGTACGAGTCTTTTGTTTTTTCGTAAGTAGGAGAGCGCGGCGTTCTTGCCCATGGCAAATAAGTAAGTTTTGAACCGCCGTTCGTCGCGAAGCTTGGGCTTTTTAATGAGTAACCTCGCAAAAGTATCGCTCGCCAAATCCTCCGCCGCGTCGATATCCCGCACGTAGCCGTGAAGGAATAAGATCAATCCCACGCGATAGGTTTCGACAAGCTCGGCAATCGCCGCCTTTTCCCCGCGGAAAAAGCGTTTGTATACCGATTGCGTTTCTCTATTCCGTCCTTCCATGCCGACCTCCGTATATTAGACGCGCGATTGCTCCCTTTTACTCACTCTTTCCAAAAAATTCGCTTTTTGGAAAGCTTCCCTTTTTCTTTTTTGAAAAAAACATATGAATATATGAACATATGTACATATGTTCATATATTCATATGTTCAAGTTTTGCTTTTGAGCTAAAATCCTTTATAGTATACTATAAATAATCCGATTTTGCGTGAGGTATATATAGTATAGCATACTTTTTCGCGTTTGTCAAAAAAATTCGGCTGTGCTTAGCACAGCCGAACCGTTTCGATTATTTCACGTAGTTGAAAAGCTCTTCTTCAAACCAAGGGCACAGAGGTTCTGCGCCGTTTTCCGTGATAACGTAGCAAGTTTCTACACGAAGACCGTAAAGCGTGGGATGACCGAAGAAAGATACGTCTACGTTGACGATCATATTCTTTTCAAGCTTGTCGTCGCTGTTCGGACCAAAGAAGGGACATTCCGCTTCCATAAGCCCCATCGTGTGCGCAAAAGGACATACCATATATTTAAGGTAACCACCCTTTTCGTACAATCTTCTACCTGCCGCGTCGATTTCTCTACCCGAATTACCGATTTTAAGCATCGCCTTAACGTCTTTCATAACTTCGATCATATCAATAAGGCACTTTCTTTGTTCAGGCGTGTATTCACCGCTTACAGGAACGGTATGACCAAACGTACCCGCGTAACCATTGATACGGGGCGCGATACCAAGCATTACCATTTCGCCGTTTTCCATTACCTTATTCGTCGCCGTAGGCACGACCGCGTTGGAACGGATACCGCTACCGACGATCGTTCTATACGCGAAGCTGTCCGCACCGTTTTCACGGCAAACCGTTTCGCCCGCCGCCGCAACTTCGTATTCCTTGTTGCCCGCCTTTACCTTTTTCGCCATTGCTTTATACGCTTGGCAAGCAAGCTCCGTTGCCTTTCTCGCCTGTTCCACTTCCCAATCGCTCTTGATATAACGGAACTTCAAATAATCGTCCGTAATATCCACGATTTCACAACCCGCAAAGCCTTTTACGAGGTCTTCGTGTACGGCGTAAGGCATATCCGTCGTGCCGACGAGCCCAACCGTTTTCACGGGGAATTTCTTGGTGAGTTCCGCGAACAAATCCGCAAAGCTAATAATCGTAGCCAAAGGATATTCTTCGTCGGGTACCATGAATACGGGGAAGCAACGAACGTCGGTAATTGCCGAGTCTTGCTTTGCAAACGGTTCGCTTTCCGGACCGCCGAGAAGCATCGTCGTGCCGTCGCGACCGACGAGCACCGCGCCCTTTTCAAACTGTCCGCACCAGCCCGTTAAGTACCAGCCGTTCGCCACGTTGAGCTCGTCGAAGTAGATAATCGCGATATCTACGTTCTTCTCGTTCAACATTTTTACCACTTTTGCAACTCTGTTTGCAGTTTCCTGTTTGTTATAATAAGCCATAATGTTATACTCCTTTAATTTTTTTATTATGCTTTCCAATCAAATTCGTCCAACGGGTACATAGGGCGAACGATTTTTTTCAAACCAAGTCTTTTAAGCTCTACACAGCTCGCGCCGTCGGAAAGCGCGAACAATTCCCTATCCGCGTACGGTTTGAGTTCCGTAAACAAATACCCAAGCTTGAC
The DNA here is from genome assembly GCA_017415505.1 of Clostridia bacterium. GTDB lineage: Bacteria > Bacillota > Clostridia > Christensenellales > Borkfalkiaceae > Scatosoma. The sequence goes on along the minus strand of JAFQGG010000050.1, from coordinate 9,963 downwards.
GACGACAATTTCATACGAGAGCAAATCGACGTTCGCTTTATCGAAGTTCCCTTTTTCAATAAACGCGCTTCTATACTCGGTGAATACCGCGTCGATATTGCCAAACGAAATCGTTAAACTTCTACCGATAATCTCTTTCGTCCAACCCAAAATTTCGCCGTGGCATTTGATTACGCCCGTTTTATCAAACGACTTCAAATACACTTCTTCACCGTCTTTTTTATCCCAAAACCCGTTTACGGTATCGTAATCGGTAATGCCCGCAACGCAAGTCTTTTTCTTGGGATTTTCCGTTAAGAATAAGCGCAAAATGCCCGTCGTATCCCCTTCCGCGCCCGCCGTCGTATTATCACCGCTATCCGTGATAAAGATACGTTTTTCTTTGCCCGCAATCGCGCGTTTTACACATTCCTCGGGCAATTCCGCTTCGCATAAAAATTTGTAAGAATTACGCGTTGCCCAAAGCTTGTTTGCCAAGTCTTTCGCAACCGTTTCCGCCTTTTTCTCGCTCGTCGCACAAACGAGAGTCGAAGCCGAAGTGTTGGGCGCGTCTATCCAACAATGCCCCAAGAACAAATTCGCCGTGAAAATTTCGTCCGTTTTTTCAAGGGCTACCGTTTCTTCGATTAAGCTTTTCAAAGGCTCGTACGCCGTTTGCAAAGTATCGTTTTTCAAAAGGAACGGCACGCGCACCATTTTCGCGTACGGTTTCACGCCGTTTTTCAAGCAATACGCGAGCGCGTTTGCGCTACGCATTTGCGTTTCCGCTTGATCGGTGTGCGGTACGGTCTTAAACCCGCTGATAATATCCGCGTAATCGCAAAGCTCGTCCGTGATATTCGCGTGCGCGTCCAAGGACAAAGCGATCAAGCAATCCTTCGATACGATTTTACGGATTTGCTTTAATAAATACAGTTCCCCGCTCCCGATTTCTTCCACTTCCATACTGCCGTGGAAGAAGATAAACACGCCTTCCGCATCGGAATTTTCACGCACGGTATCTAATATTTGCTCGGCGTAATATTCGTAAGTATCTCTTTCCACCGTCGCGGACGGCAACGCCACCGCGTAGATAGACGGCACGACCTCAAAGCCGTTTTTTTCAAATACTTCTTTTACGACGAGCTTTTTGAAAATATCCTCGCCTTTGAAATATTCGAAATCATGCTTTTGCGGGTGCAACTTTGCCTTGCTGTTCGACTCGCATTGAAAGGAAGCCACGATAATTTTCATTTTTCGCACCTCGTTTATACTATTACATATAGTATATCATACTTTTTCCTTTTTGCCAATGTATGAAAAAACAAAAAAATAGTAAAAAATAAAACTTCTTTCTTTTTTCTCTTGCTTTCTTTCTATTTTTTTGATATGATAATAATAAGAGGTATTTTTATGCGGAAATATTACAACTATTTCGTTAAGAAAGCGCTTGCCGTTAAAAAGTTGATCACGATCGAGCACATGGTACTTTCGTCCGATTTCGAATATCCCGCCGAAACGCACGCGTTCCACGAATTTATCTACGTGGACAGCGGGCAGGTGACTTGTCATACGAACGGTAAAAAGACGGTGCTTAAACAGGGCGATTTTTTCTTAATTTTGCCGAACGAAACGCACCGCACCACGACGGAAAACCATTCCGCGACCGCGTTCTTCATTTGTTTCGGTTGCACCTCGGAAGTATCGGAAATCGTGCGCGGGCGTTCGACCTTGGACAAGGAAATGCGCGCGCTCATTGGAAAAATCGTCAAAGAGGCGAAAAACGCGTTCCGTTTCCCGTTTGAGAAAAAACTCGTGCCTTTGGAAAAACCCACTTTCGGCTCGCAACAGCTCATTGAAAATTACGTGGAAGAACTGCTCATTCGCCTCGTTCGGCAAAAGGCGAACGAGAACGCGGATATTTGCTTCGTGATGAACAGTCTTGAATTTGAAAACGGGCTTGTCAACGACATAGTCGCGCTCTTGAAAGAAAATCTTTACGGGCATATCTCCCTAAACGAAATTTCCGAAAAAACCTTTTACTCAAAGACCTACATCAATAATATTTTCAAGAAAAACCTCGGGTTTTCTATTATGCAATATTACAACCGCATGAAGATACAGGAAGCGAAAAAGTTGCTTCGGGAAAATCTTTCCGCCGCCACCGTTTCCGACCTCCTGCAATTTGAAAGCCCCAATTATTTTACCAAAGTTTTCAAAAAAATCACGGGACTTACCCCCACGCAATACAAAAAAACGACCTTACAATGAAAAGAACGCCGTACCCTCTCGGGTACGGCGTTCACCGTTTTTATTACCAAGCCAACTCTTCCAAATCCACGTTTACGTCCGCGATCTTTAACACGAACTTCTTATCCACGCCGAACAGGAATGTGAGTACGGCGTCGCCGTTTTCATCGTAGTACAGTTCGAAGTTAGAGCAAAGCAAACCGTCTGCAACGAACATTACGAACGAGCCTTCCGCCTTTACGATTGCGGACAACGATACCGTATCGTAATATTCCATATCCCATTCTTCGTCGTATACCAATACTTCAAATTCGCGCGTGCCCTCAAACACGAAGCTCTTGAAATCGTAAGTAGGCTTTTCAAGAGAAACGCTCGTCGTGCCGTTGCTCAACACGACGCCCTGCTCCGCCACCGTGATGGTATAGGTCGTGCCTCCGTCCGAAGCGAGCAAATCGAAAGAATCCACGCTCAAAGGAGGGGCAGGAGGAGGGGGAGGAGGGGGAGGAGGCAACGGGGGCAAAGGAATCGAACTGCCCTGTACCGTAAACGAGAGTACGGGGTTGAACGATTCGTCCAAAGTAACCGTCGCGTCCACTTCCGTGCCGTCCACCGTTACCGTCAATTCGGGTGTAGCGTTCATAGACGCCACCGAAAGCGTTACGACGATCTTCTTACCGTCAAACTCGTATTCGCCCACGAACGGGAACAAGTTCGCCTTACGGCGGTTATAGACCGTTTCGTCGAACGTAAGCGTGCCCGCCGTCGGATTGACCGTAAAGGTCATATCTTCTGCCGTCACGGTAACGCTATCCGTTTCCGCCGTTACGGTATTCACAAAATAAACAACGCCGTCCACCGTCACCGTATCGTTCTGCCCGATCGAAACTTTGAGCACTCCGTCGCTCGTGCTTGCGTAGTAATCCCCTACGATCGAGGCTTTCTCCGCGGTGATATAACGGATATCGAAAATATCCACGACGTCGTCCGCGTAGCGTGCGTAAACCGCCCAACCGCTATCGTCCAAGAAGCAAACCTGCAAATCGGATTCCCCGTAAGAAGCCATCAAATAGTAGGAATATTCCACCGCCGTTACGGGCGAATCTTCATAGGGGTCAAGATTGGTGGTATCGATCGTGAAAGTACCGTCTTCCGCAAGCGTTAATTTCTCGTTGAAATATTCGCCCACGAACACGTATTCCGTGCCCAAATATTTGGTAAATACGGAGTTGGGTACGAAGTACTCGTATTCCAGCGCGTCCTCGTCTTCACTTTCAATATCCGCGCTATGTATTTGAGCAATATACACGCTCTTATCCGAATATTGCAAATAATGGAGGTAATAATCGTCGTCCGTATCGCTTTCCATACCCGAAACGAACACCATTGCGGGCGAGCCTACCCCAAGGTAATCCCAATAGAAGGGAAGCGTTTCCTCGCCGTATACGATAGAGTCGTTTGCAAAATCGAACGAAAGGGTGTTTCTTTCGCCCTCTTTACCGCCCGTCGTGAAGAAATCGTCCTGCGTTTCGTCCAACATAGCCTCGATCGCCGTCGCGATTTCCGCTTCGTAGGTTTCCGTGATATACACGAACAAAAGATCCATGTCTTCGTTCAAGGTCATAAACACGCCCGCTTCCACCATGACGAGGTATTGCTTATCGTCGTTGCCGAATTCCAACGCGATTACGCCCATTTCTTCAAGATAGGTAAATTTCCCCTTTTGCGAGAAGATATGCGAATCCGAATCGCTAAAACGGTAAATTACGTCGAAATCCTCGTCCACGACGATATCGTAAATGTTATTCGTGTAAGTAGCCGCCGCAAACGCCACTTTGGCTTCGTCGCTCACGAAATAGCTCGACTTCCCAGCCGAATCCGTCAAACGGAACGCCGCCGTCACCAAAGTGCCGTATTCGTCGTAAATGCTTTCGATCGTATACGAGGCGGTATCCGTCGCAAACGAGTACGCTACCTTGCCGTTCTTGGCAAACGGCGCAAGCGTGTATTCCGTACCGTTCCAAGAAATCTTTTCGCCCGCGGAAATCACCGCTTTATCCGCGCCCGTAGGACCGGACCAATTCGCAACGTACAAATCGGGCGTATATCTCGCCGATTCTACCGCTTCGCCGTTCTTATACAAATTCACCTTTCCGTACGCTTGCTGTAAAACGAACTCGTCTTCGCCGTTCGCAAAGGCAAGCCCCGAACCGAGCGCGCCGGTATACGCCGTCGCCTCTACTTCCGTTTCTCCGTAGGTCACTTTGCCCGTTTCTGCGGAATAGGAAATTTTCGCGCCCGCGCTATCGAGGTACACGCTGTCCTGTTCTAAATACCCCGTAGCCCAACCGTAATCGTCGTAGCTCTCCGGCACGTATACGAAGTCGTAAAGATTCGTATAGGGAAGGAATTCGTAAGTACCGTAATAATCGGTCAAATACGCACCGTCTTTTTGTACTTCCACGGTATAGTCGCCCGAAAGCTCCATACGAATCACCGCGTTCCCCGCGTCGTCGAAGGTAAGCGCGGTATACGCGTACATGGTTTGCATATCGTACGACTCGTCGTTGTATTTACTATACGACTCCCATTCGTACGCGCCGTCTTCGTTCACCGTATCCGAAATCATGAAATACAACGCGGAATACTCGTCGTCGGGCATCCAAGCACCCGCAAGCATGGACGCGTCGGGCGTGAAGATTTTGGCTTCGCCCAAATCCCCGATTTCGTCCGTTTCATTCATAAGTAATACGCCGTCGGAAAGGAACAGCAGGTACTCCTTGCCGTCCGCCTCGCAAATGAGCGTGGTGTTTTCACCCTTGCCGATCCGCTTGGTAATTTTGAACGACTCCGCGCCCGTGAGCGTCGCCTTGCCGTCCTGCGTGAGATCGAGCACGCCCTCGCTACCCACGAACCGCATTGCAAGCGCACCCGCCGAAACGGGCGTTTCCGTAGGCTTCGTTTCCTCGTTCGAATCGCTCGTAGAGTCGCTCGTAGAGTCGCTCGTTGCGTCACTCGTCGACTCGGAAACGGAATCGCTCGTCGAAACGCTTACGGAGTCGGAAGCGGAATCGTTAGAGCTCGTCTCGGCACAGCCGTAGGCAAAGCTCGCGCAAAACGCCAACGCCAAAACGCTTATCAAAGCTTTTTTCGTCTTGTTCATAACTATCTCTCCTTTTTTATTTTTCACACGGTTGCCCGTGATTTTTAACCGTTTATATCAATTTTTTCGATTTTATAATTTCATTATAATCGATTTTTTTACAAATGTCAACTGTTTGCAAAAAAAAATTGCGAAACATTCAAGTTTCTATCAAAACGCACATATCAAAAATCCGATTTCACCAAATAGCAAAATCGGATTCATCTTTTATTTAATTTTTATTCCTCTATCTCAACGGTCGCCTGTTTTTCGTTCGTTTTTTCTTCCATCATTTTTCTGATACCATATAAAACAATCAACAAACCTGCAAGTAATAAAATAAAGCCTAATCCCATTCTTATAGATTTTGCAAGCATAGCGACGTTTTCACTTAACCCGTCCACTCGGTTTGCCGTTGCAGCAGCGGCATTTTGAATACCCGTATAAGCGTCACCCCCGTATACTTCCGCGCTTACCCAATAACCGTAATCAAAATCCGTATTTAACACGAAGCACAAAACGGCAAATACAATAGATACTACGCCTACACCAACGAGCGCATAATTAAAAATCTTATTCGTTTTACTATTCATTTTTTTAATTCTCCTTTATCTTTTGTAATTCGTTATTCACTTTATCTATGTTAAACGATTCCGTTTTGTAATAATTTGGACCTGCTGTACCTAACATCTCAATCGCGCTCGTTACGTCGTTATATTCAATAACTTCCGTTTCCACGTAATACGTTCCAGAAAAATACATTTTGTATCCGTTCACCACAACCAAAAAATTCGCAAAATAGTCGCCGTCTTCCTCCTCATTCAAGCTCCCCGATTTCAAATGAACGCTCGACGGCTCTACTCCATATTCTTCTGCTACGTAACAAATCATTTTGCATGCAATTTCTTCTTTACTTAACTGATTTTTGCACCCTGAAAGCAAACCTATCGTACACACAGCAAACACGATAAAAATAATTGATAAAATTTTTTTTATTTTTCTTTCTCCTTTTCTTCTTTTATATTTCTTATTTCTTTTTAATCTACTTAGCCGTAGTGCATGCATATACCCTCCTTTGTTTTTTAAGTGTATATATTATAAACTAACTATTGGTTAGTTGTCAAGCATTTTTGCTAACTATTGGTTATAATATTTGTATGGAAAATGAAATCATTAAAGAAAGATTATGCGAAGAATTAAAAAACTGTGGTATGACGACGGTAGAAATCGCAAAACGCGTAGGCGTATCCCCCGAAATGATCACGCAATACCGAACGACGAAAAAATTACCCAAGCTCGATACTTTTGCAAAACTTTGCAAGGAACTGGATTTGGATGCTAATTATATTTTAGGTTTATCGAAAAATTAAAACACGATTGTACAAAAATACAACCGTGTTTTTCAAAAAAACTGCGCCCCAAAGCTTAGCTTTGGGGCGCGATTTATCATTCGTTACATCAACCAATAGGGCATATCTTCCCCTACGCTCGTGCGGACGAATTTGTCCTTGCTCTCGTTTGCAACGGGGGCTTTTTTCGGCGCGGTTTTCTTCGTCGCCGTCTTTTTCGCGGGGGTTTTTTTCGCCGTTTTCTTTTCTACGGGCGCGACCATTTTCTCCACCACTTGTTCGTCGGGAGAAGCGATTACGTGACTGTGCTCCATATCGGGTGCGGAAGTTTGCACTTTCGAATACCCGTTTCCTTCCACTCTTTTGATTGCGTTTTTACCGATTGGCATACTCTATAATCTCCTTCGTTAAATTTATATACTCGACGGCGCTTCGGCTCGTCTTTTTATACGCTACTACGGGCTTGGAGTTATCCTGCGCCCACTCCACCGCGCTGTCTACGCGGATATAATTTTCAAACAGGCGCACCCCGTCCGTTTCTTTGAGTGTTTCCAGCGTTTGTTTGAAATACTTCTTTCTCTCGTCCGCTTTGGTGATGGCAATGCCGAGAATTTTCAAATTGGGCGCGATATTCTTCGCTTGATTGCAAAACTCGAACATATTGGCAAGCCCGAACAAGCCCCAAGGGCTTGCTTCTACGGGTATGACGAGATAATCGGAAGCGCACATGATATTCATGACCCAACCGCCGAGCGTGGGAGGCGAATCGATTAGAATATAATCGTAATACCCCTTTGCGCGCACCCGCTCCAAGCACTTTTTCAAAACGAGTTCTCTTTGCCATTTCCCGAATAAATCAAACTCGATACCGCTCATTAACGGCGAGGAGGGTACGAGATCCAAACCCTCGACGCCCGTTTCCACGACGAAGTCGGCGATATCCTTTTCCTCTTTGATCGCGGTATGGATATTCTTCCCGTTTTGCGCGTATTCGAGCGCTTGATCTTCGTTGAAATAGGAAATGGTAAGGTTGATTTGCATATCGCCGTCAATCATCAATACCTTTTTCCCCATCGCCGCCATTGCGCAACCCACGTTGGAACAGGTCGTCGTCTTTCCGCTCCCGCCCTTGTTGTTGGCAAACGCGATTACTTTCGTTTTGCTCATACTCTTTTCTCCGTCGTTTTTTATAGCAACCAAGTTGCCAAGTCTTCGTTTTTTTGTTTCTTTTTCACTCGCGGTTTGGAAGGCTTTTTCTTCGGTTGCACCTTCTTTTCCCCGCCGTCTTCGTTCAAAAACGCCGCCAATTCTTTAATGCCTTCGCCCGTGATCGAACTAACGGGGAATACTTTTTTACAGCCCGCAAGTTTGAGCCACCTCGTCACGCGCTCGACGTTTGCGTCGGGCTTGTCTATCCCCGTTACGATACCGATCGTTTCACGGTTCACCATGCTCGTAAGACAAGGCGAAAAGATGGAATACGGCTCGTTTGCGGAAAGCACCAAACCTACCACGTCCGCCTCGTACGCGTACAAGGCGAGCGCACCGCTCGTTTCCCGCCGTTCGGTATATTCGCCCGGCGTGTCGATTACCGTGTCAAGGTAGTTGACGTATTGCGTTTTGAAATATTTGATTTCTTCGCCGCGCAGGGCTTGCGTGAGCGTGGTTTTCCCCGCCGCTACCCTGCCGAACAACATAATTTTTTTCATTAGGTTTTCGTAAGTTCGCAGCAGGCATAACCGAGCTTGCGAATGAAATATTCGCGAATCGCCGTAAACGCGGATTCCACCGAAGAAACCGTGCCCGTGATAATCAGCGTGCCCGTGAATCTGTCTACGAACCCGATATCCGCGCCCGAAGACTTCATGGCGATATCCGCCGCGATCACCGCACTTTCGTACGGAATGACCGTCAATACGCCGATCGCACTCTTGGTGTAGTCCGTTTGCGGATCTAAACCGAGCTTGGTATACAGCGTTTCACCGGGGTTCGCGATAATGTGGCAAAGCGTGATTTGTTTGCCGGGAACGAACTCCTGTATAATTGTCATTTTATCTTTGAGTTCCATTGTTGACTCCTCCGATTGTTTTTTTAGAAATACGCCATCTCTTAGCAGGCTAAACCTGCCATTTTGCGGAGCAAAATTTCATTGCGTAGCAATTTCACCCTCCTTAGCCGAATTTCATTAATACTTAACCATGGGCAGGATAATCCTGCACCTAGTTTTATCTATCATTCCGTTTCGGGTTACTACACCGCCGTTTTGACAGCTTTTTTGCTCTCACAAACCCTTATTTCAAAAACTTAACCATGGTTAAGTTTTTCGTCTTTCCCTGACGGGATTAACGCTTCGCGTACAGCGCAACCTACGGTTGCTTAACTTGGGGGTTTCTTCCGTTCTTCGAACGGGACTGCCGTCGGCGTAAGGGTTTCACCCCTACACCCCACAAGGAAGCAGGCTAAGCCTGCACCTAGTTTTGTCTATCATTCTCGGTCGGGTTACTACACCGCCGTTTTGACAGCCCTTTTTGCTCTCACTAAGCCTTTTCTAAAAACTTAACCATGGTTAAGTTTTTATTTTACTCCAAAATGCCGACTCTACTGTGAGTAGAGTTGTGTTTTCGGGGCTGTTTTTATAATTCCAAAACTTAACCATGGTTAAGTTTTGGGATTATGCCGACATTTTGCGAAGCAAAATTTCATTGCGGAGCAATTTCACCCGCCTTAGGCGGATTTCATTCGGCGTAGCCGAATTTCATTGTTTTTCGTCGTCCTCTGACGAGGCTAACGCTTCGCGTATAGCGCAACCTACGGTTGCTTGACTTTGGCTTACTACGCCTAACGGCGCGCTTGACAGCGAGTCTTGGGCTTCGCGCCCAAACCGCGCAAGGAACTTCGTCCCTTGACCCATGTTTGTTTTCTCATATCCCGTGCCGAGCGAAGTAAAACGGAGCAAGACGCGAGTAGTTCGAGGAGAGTGCGGATTCGTCGCAGGGAGCGTACTCATACGTACGTGACCAAGACGAAACGTAAACTCGACGACGAAATACGAAGCGGATTCTCTGTTTATAGACCAACTTGACCCATGCAAAGTAAAACGGTGCAAGACACAAGCAGTTCAAGGCGTGCGAGGACGAGTTGCCCGTTAAGCAAGGCGTTGATAACGCCTTGTAGGGACGAGATAAGCAAACGCATTATCCCGCGTTTGCGATGCCCGAACGCAAAGCAAACCGCGCTTTGCGTGAG
>JAFQGG010000011.1 GCA_017415505.1 Clostridia bacterium | reverse complement strand
TTCAAGGCGAGGTCGGTCCACAAGGTCCTGCTGGTCCACAGGGCGAACAAGGGATTCAAGGCGAGGTCGGTCCACAAGGTCCTGCTGGTCCACAGGGCGAACAAGGGATTCAAGGCGAGGTCGGTCCACAAGGTCCTGCTGGTCCACAGGGCGAACAAGGGATTCAAGGCGAGGTCGGTCCACAAGGTCCTGCCGGTCCGCAAGGACCGCAGGGTGAGCCTGGCGTGGTAACGCCCGCGGCGGCGGTAGCCGACGCGGTGGTGACGGACGCAACGCCGACGAGCAACGCGGAGAAAATCAACGAGATTCTCGCGGCGTTGCGTGCGGCGGGGCTTATGGAAACTTAAAAACGAATCTCGCGCGACGAAAGCGCGCAATTTGAATTTAAGACAAAAAAAATTCCCGAAGCATAGCTTCGGGAAATATTTTTTTTAATTACTCGCCTTTGAAGGGGAGAAGCGCAACGATTCTTGCACGCTTAATAGCCGTAGCAAGCGTTCTTTGGTGCGCAGCGCACGTGCCGCTCATTCTGCGAGGCAAAATCTTGCCGCCTTCCGCAATGAATTTTTTAAGACGGTTTACGTCTTTGTAATCGATAACGTCAAGCTTTTCTTGGCAGAACGCGCAAACCTTTTTACGAGGCATTTTCTTATATACCTTTTTTACGGGTGCTTTTTCTTCCATGACTGTTTCTCCTTAAATTATTTTTGTCCCTTAGAAGGGGATGTCGGAATCGTCGTCCATTGCTTGCAACACGGGCTTGCGCTTGGGTGCAGCCGCTCTGGGTGCGGGTGCGTCGTCGATTTCGTCGAACGAATCACCGCTGTCGCGAGGGGAAAGGAATTCTACGTCCTGTACGATAATATCTACCGCCGTACGCTTCACGCCTTGGTTGTCCTCGTAGTTGCGGAGCTGAACGCTTCCGACCACGGCAACTTTCTTGCCTTTCTTGGTGTAACGCGCAACCGTTTCCGCCGTGGAACGCCACGCCGTACAGTTAAAGAAGTCCGTTTGACGCTCGCCGTCTTGCGAGGAATAGTTTCTATTCACCGCAATCGCGAAGTGACAAACCGCAACCCCCGAAGCCGTTTCGGTGAGCTCGGGATCGCGCGTAAGGTTTCCGATTAAAAATACTTTGTTCATAAATTTTCCCTCTTAACTTAGTTGAGCTTCGTGATCAAGCGTCTAACGATATCTGCGTCGATAAGCGCAATACGTTTAAGCTCTTCAACGACTTTGCCGTCCGCTTCGAACGTCATAAGTACGTAGTACGCTTCGTTTTTGAAGTTGATAGGGTAAGCGGTTTTCTTCGTTCCCCACTTGTCCGTGGACAAAACGTTGCCGCCCATCGAAGATACAACACCTTCGAACTTCGCAATTTTGGCGTCCTTTGCTTCGTCGGTCAAATCGTTGTTGATCAAATAAAGCATTTCGTATTTAGCCATAACTTTTCACCTCCCGGTCGTATTTCGGCACGCTTTTGGCGTGCAAGGTTTCACGGCACATTAAACCGTGTAGAAATATTATATCCTTTTTTCAAAGATTAGTCAATCGATTTTGCCTATTTTTTCTATTTATTTTCGGGAATTTTGGCAAAAAAAGAGGAAAGGGCGCGCCTTTCCTCTAAATTCTTTTTTTACGGTGCTTGCGAGGACATACTCATAATCAATTCGATCATGGCGATAATGCTCATGTCTTTCAGCCTATACGTTTGCGTCGTATTATACGGGTTGGTGAACTGCGAATTCAAGAATTTCGTTTTCTTTACTTCCGCCGTTTGGTCGGCGTCGTCTTGGAAAGTGATAATACCGTCTTCGACAAGCTCGCCGAGCGTTGCGTCTTGGATATTTTGCGTCATGTTATCCACGAGCGAGTTGATATCCGTCACGGCGCAATCTTTCGTTTCGCCCGTCGCGGGATCGGTGAGAAGGTATTTCCAAGTACCCGTAAGCGCGCGTTTATTGCCGTCTACCTCGCCTGCGTAGCTATATTCGCTACCGTTGAGCGCGTACGAGGTGTAATACTTCTCGTTTTTGGGGTTTTTGTACACTTCGAGCACCGTCACCGAGCCGTCCGCCTGTTCTTCTCTTATAATATATATAGGCTGTCCGTTGACGAGTATGGCGTTCCCGCTCGCGTCCTTTTTCGTTTCAAATACCTGATCTTCGAATACCTGCGTGACAGTGAGCGAATCGATTGCCTCGGGCAATTCGTCGATTACCGTGTGCGAGAGGTGGGAGAGGAAGGTATTGTTATTCACTTCGTCCGCTTCAAGCACCTCTTCCAAGGTAAGGCGTTCGGTGAGGTGCGTGACGATCTCCGTTTCACCGCTCGTCAAATCGCCCATCTTGTTATGCTCGTAATACGCCGCTTCGAACACGCCCGAGTGCGCGTTGCCGTAATCGTCTTTCTTTTCCGCTTGCACGTAGTACGCGGGCGCGTAGGTGTCAAAGCCCTGTACGAGCGAATTATCCTTGGCGTTTTTGATTCGGATATCGGGCAAACCGTTCGCCTTTTGCAAACGGTAGAGGTGCGCGATACCTTCTTCGTCTACGATAGAATACTCGAACACGGTGACGACGCCACCGACGGTCGTAATCGGGGTAAGCTCGACGAAATCGGTCGAGTTATTCGCGTACACGGGTTCGCCGTATTCGTTATGCAAGTGGTATTTTCCGTCCGCGTAATGCACCGCCATTTGCTTTTGGAGCATGACCACGTACTCGTCCTTTTCCTCGATTTGCGTAGCGTGCGCTTTTTCCGCTTCCGTCATTTCCGCCTGCTTTTTCACGGTGAAATGGATATTCTTTTTGCCGTAAAGCAGATACATGGTCATTGCGCTCGCGGGGTTGGGCGTCATTACCGAGTCGAGGTGGATTTCGTTGACGATCGTCGAGGGATCGTTGCTGAGCTGTCCGATCGTGTACGGCTTGCCGTCCTTGGAGAACGCGATCGCTTTCTTGAACGCGTCCGTTTCCTCTTCGAAGGACTTAATGCCGAGCGCGTCTTGTAAGGTGATCTCGTTGAGCAGGTCTTGACTGCTTCCGCTCAAATCGCCGATCGTCGCTTTTTCGTAGTACACGGGATTGCCGTTTTCGTCTACCTTTAAGAGCCTATCGTGGTATACGGCGTCTTTCACAAGACGGAGCGTTTCCGTTTCCGTATCGCTTAGCTTCACCGTCAGAGTAAGAATCTTGGTTTCGCCGAGGTTTTCAATATCGCTTGCCGTAAGGTTGGCGGGGGAAGCAAGGTCCAAAATCGCGTCCGTATGGTCGTGGATATACGCCTTGCCGTCCACGTCCTCGTTCCAAGTGTAGTAGACTTGGTTCATAACGATCGCGTTGCCGTTGTCTTTGTCGATATAGTATTGCACGTTTTCCGTACCGAACGCAAGCGCGCGAATGATACGGTCGGATTCGTGCGTGATTCCGAGCGCGTCTTCGAGCGTGATCTCGTTGATAAGCTCGGTGCTGTTGTCCCCGCTAAGTGCGGAAATCGTGCGAAGCTGTTCTCCGTCCGCGGGGGAAACCGTGCCGTCCGCGTTCTTGATATATCCGTTTCCGTACGCGAGCGCGAGCAGGACGGGGTGGGATTGATCGTTGAGGGAAAGCGCGTCTTCGAGCGTTACGTTGTCGAGGATTGCCGAAGTGTCCGCGCTAAGCGAACCGATCGTCGATTTTTGGTACTTGTTCAAACTGCCGTCGCTCTTCTTTTCGAAATAGGTGTTTTCCCGCGCGGGGTCTTTCGTCAAAGTTAAAGTAGAGCCGTCTTGCAAGGTAAGCGTGAAATCGCTCGAATTGGAGGGCGCGACGGGGGATTGCAACTGCAAGGGATTGCCGTTGCAATCGGCGTAGGTTTGCGTAGTTTCGTCGTAGGTATAGAATACCTCGTGCATTACGAAGGTTTGCGTAGTTTCGTCGTAGTGATATTGCACGCCTTCCCGACCGAACGCGAGCGAACGGAGCATTTTGTCCGAGGTCGCCGTCACGCCGAGCGCGTCTTCAAGGGTGATCTCGTCGATAAGCGTTTTGCTGTTTTCCCCGCTGAGCTGGGAAATGGTGCGAGGCGTTTGCCCGTCGGCGGGGGTCACCGTCTTATCCGCGTTCTTGGTGTATCCGCTACCGTACGCCAAGGCGATAAGAACGGGGTGGGAATCGGCGTTCACGTTCACCGCGTCCGCGATATAAATACCGTTGATAATGGAATCGGAATTTTCCGAAAGCGCCTTGATCGTCGTGGGCGGATTGATAGGAACGATTTTGCCCGTTTCCGTATCGATTCTGTAATCGATATCCTGCTTTCCGTAGGCGATAGCGATAAGCACCTTGTTCGAGTCCTTCGTTACGCCGAGCGCCGTGCCCAGCTCGATATCGTTGAGAATGGAAGAGGGGTCGTTTTGCAACTTCCCGATCGTCGTTTCCTTGTAAAGATAAGGTTTGCTCGGGTCTTCGTATTTCCACGCCGTAAAGGTCGTATTGTCGTTGGTCTTTAAGTAGAAGGTTTCTTCGTCGAGCGTGAACGGGTATTTATCCCCGTCGAGCGCGCCGAGCGTGCCGACGATTTCGTTACCGCCCGCGTCGTAGAATTTTCCGTCTTGGCGCGTATAGACGACTTGGTTCATTTCCACGCCTACCGTCGCACCGCCGTCTTTCACGGGAGTATACCGCCACTGTGCGCCGTACAACAGCGCGAGGATCATGGAATCGGTGTAATCGATATTCGTCATGATCGAGGCGAGGGGCATATTGGAGATCGTTTCGTCCATTTTGCCGTCCTCTTGCAAATCGCCGATCGTCGTGGGCTTTTTCCCGCCGGGCAGGGGTACGATTTCCGTGCCGTTAAGCTCGTAATCCACGCCCTCTTCGCCGTAGGCAAGCTGAATCAAAATGGGGTTGGAACTGCCGTCGATTTTCATAGCCGAGCCAAGCTCGATACCGTGCAAGATTCCGTCGGGATCGTCCTGCAAATGCTTGATCGTCGTCTTGGAATACTTTTTCGCTTCCGTGCAAGCTTGGTCTTGGAACGCGATAAAGTTCTTGCCCGTCGCGTCCGTGGCTTTGAGGTAGAAAGAATCCGTTTCGTTGCCCTTGTCGTCGAGCAGGGCAAACGCGAGGATTCCCGCGCTTGCGTCTTTAACTTCCGCGCGGGCAAGCACCTTTTCGCCCGCTTCGTCAAAGAACGCGTTTTCCGTTTCGTCGAAGGTGTAGCGCATTTGCTTCATGTGCACCGCCGTCACGACGCCCTCGGCGTTTTTCTCGGTGGTGTACTTCCAAGAATCGCCGTACGCAAGCGCGCGCATCATGCCGTCGTTTTTATCAATCGTCATGAGCGATTCGAGCGTGATCGTATCCAAAAGGTCGTTCACGTTGGTCAAATCGGCAATCGTTTTGGGCGGGTTAATGGGGATAATGGTGGGGTCGTCCGCCGAAGCGCGTTTCCAATCCACGCCCTCTTCGCCGTAGGCGATCGTCGCCATGATCTTGTCGTCCGCCGTTACTTCCATAACGTCCGCAAGGCGCACGCTCTTCAAAACGGAGGTGGGGTTGTTTTGCAAATCGCCGATCGTGGTCTTGCTATAAAGGACGGGTTGCGTCTTTTCCGCGTCCTTGAACGCGCGGTAGGCGTTGCCCTCGATCCCTTCGAGGTATTGCGTTTTTTCGTTTACGGTGATCGTGAGTACGCCGTCCGTATTCGTAAGTTCGTACGCGTTGTCTTTATCGTCGTAAATCTTTTCGCCGTCGCCACGGTCTTCCAAGGTATACACGGCGGGCTTCATGGTAATTACGCCCTCGCCGTCCTTTTCATAGCGCGCGGACGAGCCGTACAAAATAGCGCACATCATATCGCTGTCCGCGGCGATAAGCGTATCGAGGGGAATCGTTTGCAGGTTCATCGTCAAGCCGTTTGCGCGCAAATCGCCTACGGTGAGCGGGTCGCTCGCCACGATTTTTTGATTCTCTTCGTCGAGCGTATAATCCTCGCCTTCCACGCCGTAGAAGAAGAGGAGCATAAGCGAGTCGTTTTTCATCGTTTCGTAGTTAAACGCGCCCGTGCCGAGCAACATTTCGCCCACGCGAACGCTGTCGAGAACGGAAACGAGGAACGCGCCGAAATCGGCGAGCTTGGTAGAGAGCAAGCCCTCGTAAATTTCCTCGCGGGGCATTTCCGCACCCAAGCTCACGATTTTATCGGTGAGCTTGTTCAGCGCGTCGCCGACGGCGGGGGAGATAGCGTTGAGCGTGCCGAACGAGCCAGTGCCCTCGGCAAACGCCTGCGCCGCGCCGACTACGCCGCCGAGCAGGTCTTTCACCGTGCCCTTATAGTATGTATCGGTGAGGTATTTTTGCAGGTCGATATCCGTGCCCGCAACCCCGTTCACTTTGTTTTCCACCTCGTTGACCGGTTGGGTAAGCGCGTACCAGCCCACGCCGGCAACGCCTCCTACTACGCCCGTAACGCCGAGCACGAAACCGAGCAAAAGCGCAATGAATTTACCGAGAAATCCACCGCCTTTTTTCTTGGTTTCCTTGCGTTTGGGTTCGTATTCGCGATCGTAATCTTTCATAAATAAAACCTCCTTGGGAGAAAAGTTGATTCGCAAAATAGGATAATACCGCAGTTTACGGTATTTACATTATATACTATATTTACAAAAAATGCAAGTGTTTCCGCTATAAAAAACGACGGCAACGAAGAAAATCGTTGCCGTTTTTGTAATTTTTTTCCTTCTTAGCCTTCCAAGATCGATTCGCGTCGGGTTAATCGTTGAAAATGGGGATAGAGGCGAGGAATACGACGTCCTTGCGTTCCGCCGCTTCCGCTTCCGCGAGTACGAACGCTTTCTTGTGCACGATTCCGCCCGCCTTTTCCACGAGCGCTTCCAAACCGCGAAGCGACGCGCCCGTAGACACTACGTCGTCTACGATTCCCACCTTTTTGCCCTTGATAAGCTCCGCGTCGTGGCGGGAGAGGTAGAAAGTTTGCGCTTTGCCCGTCGTGATCGACGATTCGATCGTCAATTCGATACCGTCTTGCATGTACAGTTTTTTGCTCTTTCGCGCCACGGCGTAAAACCGCTTTCCAAGTTCTCTTGAAATACAATGGCAAAGCTGTAAACCCTTGGATTCGGCGGTGATAAGCACGTCGCAATCGACAAGCGCGGGCGCGAGTTTTTTCGCGCAATGCTCGGTCATTTCGCTGTCGCCGTGCAGGTTGAAAAAGGCGATAGAAATACCGCCGGGGAGGGGCAAAATGGGTAAATCGGCTTGAAAGCCCTGTAAATCGACTCTATGATATTTCATGGTGTTCGCTCCTTGCGCTTTGGTTACTATCATTGTAGCACAATTTACCGATTTTGTAAACGGATTGGGCGGGAAAAACGCGAAAATTTTCGCGTTTTTCTATTTTTCCGCGCCAAGCGCGTCACGCGTTTGACTTTTTTCTCGCCGTGTGGTAGAATGAAAGACGAAACTACGCAAGGACGGGAAGTATGAACGAAATTACGGCGATCACGCCCCAAATAAAAGATAAGACGAGGTGCAATATCTATATCGACGGCAGGTTTTGTTGCGGTTTGACGCTGGAAGCGGTAATCAAAAACCGCTTGAAAACAGGGCAAACCGTCACGCCCGAACGCCTTGCGCAAATACAGCTCGAAAGCGAGAAAAACACCGCGCTCGATAAGGCGCTCACCCACGTTTCCGCTACGCGGAAAACGGAAAAACAGGTGCGCGATTTCCTCACGAAAAAGGGGTATTTGCCCGTCGTGATCGAGTTCGTTTTAGAAAAAATGCGTGGCTACGGTTTTTTGGACGACGGCGAGTACGCCGAGGCGTACGTGGAGTTTGCCTCGCGCAAAAAGGGCGGTCGGTTGATTCGCATGGAGCTTAAAGCCAAGGGCGTTTCCGACGAGGAAATCGACGGCGCGCTCGAAGGGTTGGACGGCGATACGCAAGAAACCGCCGCGAAAACGCTTTTGCAAAAGTATATGCGCGGGAAAGAGCCTACGCGGGAGAATTTACAAAAGGCGTATCGGTACTTGACGGGCAAGGGCTTCGACTACGAAACGGCGAAAAACGCGCTTTCTACGCTCGGGGATATAGAAGAGGATTGACGGGGCAGGTACGAGATGAACGGGATCAAACGGGAGTATTTTGAGGAAATAGACTCGACGAACGAGTACGCGAAAGCAAGGCGGAGCGCGGGGGAAGATTTGATCGTGGTCGCCAAAACGCAAACGGGGGGTAGGGGCACGAAAGGTAGGTCGTTTTCCTCTAACGAGGGCGGACTGTATTATACCAAGCTCACCTTTTATAAAGCGTTGCCCGCTACGCGCGCGTTTTTGATTATGCAAACGGCTGCGGCGGCGGTGTGCGAAACGCTCGCCTTTTTCGGTTTACAACCGAAAATCAAGTGGCCCAACGATATCTTCGTGGGCGGTAAAAAAATTTGCGGGATCTTGATTGAAAACACCTTTTCGGGCGCGTTCGTTTCCTCGTCGGTCGTGGGGATCGGGTTGAATGTTTACAACCCGTTGCCCGAGGACTTGCGGGAAATTGCGACGACGGCGTTTGAACGAACGGGGAAAAGACTTTCTCTTTTAGAGGTGGAACGGGTGTTGACGGAACATCTTTGCCGGGAAGAAACGGCGGAAAAGTACGCGCGGTATTTGGGTTGGATACGAGAGGAGGTTACCTTGATCGTCGGGGAAAAACGCGTGCGCGCAACGGTGCTTGGCGTAGACGAAACGGGCGGACTTATCGCGCGGACGGCGGACGGAGAAAAGCGGTTTTCCGCGGGAGAAATTTCCCTGCGGACGGAGGTTTGATATGCGTTGGGTTTTGACGGCGGAAGAAATGCGGGAGGCGGACGGGTACACGATAGAAAAGCGTGGCGTGCCCGCCCTGCTCCTTATGGAACGGGCGGGCAAACGCCTGTGCGAAGAGGCGGAAAAACTCGCGCCGACGGGGCGCGTGCTTTGCGTTTGCGGGGGCGGGAACAACGGTGGCGACGGGTTCGTTTGCGCAAGACTTTTGAAAAACCGCGGTAGAGAAGTGGAAGTGGCGTTTTTGGGGAAACGCACGGGCGAAGCGTGCGCGAGCCGTCGTGAAGAATACGAAAAAGCGGGCGGGCAGGTATTTGACGAATTGCCAAAAGGCGAATACGCGCTCGTCGTGGACTGCTTGTTGGGTACGGGGTTTCACGGCGCGCCGTCCAAAGAATACGCTTTGGCGATAGAGGCAATTAACGCCGTGCGCCTTGCGGGGGCAAAGGTACTCTCTGCGGATATCCCCTCGGGCGTGAACGGGGATAACGGGCGCGTGGAAAGCGTCGCCGTGCAAGCGGACGAAACGCTGTGTATCGGGGAATTGAAAACGGGCGTGCTCATGGGCGAGGGAATCGATTGCGCGGGCGAAATCGTCCGCGCCGATATCGGGATCGTTTTGCCGAAAGATTTATACGCGTATCTTATCGACGGCGAGATCGTAAAATCCGCTTTGCCCGCGCGCAAACGCTTTTCGCATAAAGGTACTTACGGGCGCGCGGGAATCGTCGCGGGGAGCGAAAAATACACGGGCGCGGCGTATCTTGCCGTTTCGGCGTGCTTGCGCTCGGGCGCGGGGTATACTACGCTGTACACCCCCAAAGCCGTACTCCCGCATTATATCTTGAAAGCCCCCGAAGCGATTTTGCAACCCCTTTGCGAGGGCGGGGAACTCGTCTTTTCCAAGGAAGCGTTTTTGGGGTTGCTCTCCTGCGACTCGATCGCGTACGGTATGGGCACGGGCGTTTCCAAAGAAGTCGCGCTCGGCGCGCGATACCTTTTGGAAAATTACGAGGGAAAGCTTATCTTGGACGCGGACGCGCTCCATTCCCTTTCGGCGTTTGAAAATTTGGACGAGGTTTTCGCGCACAAAAAATGCGCCGTCTTATTGACGCCGCATATCAAGGAGTTTTCGAGATTGTCGGGGGAGAGCGTGCAGTCCGTTTTGGACGGCGGAATCCGCGCGCCCAAGGCGTTCGCGGAAAAATACGGTGTTACCGTATTGTTGAAAAACGCCGTTTCCGTCGTTTGCGACGGCGCGCGTACGGCGTTGAATTGCGCGGGTACGAGCGGGCAAGCCAAGGGCGGGAGCGGCGACGTGCTCGCGGGACTTCTCGCAGGGCTTTGCGCGCAGGGCGCGAGCGCGTTCGAGTCGGCTTGCGCAGGCGCGTATCTAACGGGTCGTTCGGCGGAGCTTGCGAAAGAAAAATTCGGGGAATACGCCTTGACGGCGAGCGATATTATCTCGTACCTGCCTGTGGCGTTTGTGGAGATTTTCCAAAAATGCGCACGATAACGGCAAGCGCGAGAAGCGCAGAACCGAAAATGAGATAGTAGCGTGGAAAGGGCGTGATCAAAGAGGTTAAAAGTACGAGCGCGCCCGCCGTGAGAAAACGACGGCTGTTGCTTTTGGCAAAGCACAATCGCAAACGGCGTTTCGTTTTCGGCGAATCGCCGAGATAGGCGTCGGGCAGGGCTTGCGCGGTTTTTACTTCTTCGTACACGCGCTCGCCCTCGCAAAGTTGAATATTCACTCTATCGCAAAGACGGCGCGCCGAATCGTCCGCTTCCCCGCATAAGATTACCCGCCGTTTGTTCGTTTTTAGACGGTATACGGCGGAAACCTCGTCGGCGGAGAGGGGCTTAAAACGGAAGCAGAGGAAGAAAAATTCCTCTTTCGTCGTAAGGCGCAGGCGGGAAAACCGCTTGACTTCGCCCCGCGCGGACAAAACCTTTTGAAAAAAGACGGTTTTTTGCTCGTCGGAAAGCAGGGCGAGGTGCAAAAGCAGTTTTTGCTTTTCTTCTTCGTCCGATTTTCGAAGGAGAAGCGTTTGGCGTTTGCTTTGTAGCCACGCGCCGTTTGCCGTCGCGGCGAGTACTCCGCAAGCAAACGCGAGAAGAAGCGCGGGGAAGAGCGCGATACGCAAGTACCGAAAGAAACAAAGCGTGAAAATTCCCACGAGGGAAAAGCTAAAAAGTATATCTGAATAGAACGCTGATTTTTTCATATTTAGATTTTTGCCAAATTTGTGGCGTTATAAACTTGAAAAAAAGAAAAAAATATGCTATACTTATACTACGGAAGCGAGAATTTTGACGAAAGGAGGGGCGAATGAGAATAGGAATTTTCGGCGGTTCGTTCGACCCCGTGCATTGTGAGCATATCCGTTTGGCGGAAAGCGCGGTGAAAACGCTTGCGCTCGATAAGTTGATCGTGATGC
Organism: Clostridia bacterium; assembly: GCA_017415505.1. Lineage (GTDB taxonomy): Bacteria > Bacillota > Clostridia > Christensenellales > Borkfalkiaceae > Scatosoma. The sequence goes on along the minus strand of JAFQGG010000011.1, from coordinate 48,909 downwards.
CCGTGGCTTCTCCTCCGCATAAAAAAGGGAAAGAGCTTGCGCCCGATCGTCACCGTTTGGAGCTTTGTAAAATCGCGTTTGCGTGCGTGCCGAACGCCGAGGTGAGCGATTACGAAATTACGAAGGGCGGGACGAGCTATACCTATCTTACCTGCCGTCATTTCCGCGAAATATATAAGGAAGCGGAGCTTTTTTGGTTGGTCGGTACGGATATGTTGCGGGATTTTCCCACTTGGAAAAATCCCGAGGATATTTTATCGAACGCAACGCTTGCCGTTTGCGCCCGCGACGAAAAAGAGGGTTGGGCGCAAAAAGAGCTTTCGGGGTTTACCCGTCGGTTCGGCAAAGAATTCGTTTTAATCGGTTATAACGGCGCGCCCGTTTCTTCGACGCAGGTTCGCGTTTTGGCGGGGGCAGGTATGCGTTTAACGCCGTTGGTGACGGAAGAAACGGAGGCGTATATACGGGAGAATAAGCTGTATGCAATCGAAAACGCGGAAAAGGCGTTGGCGTTAGAAAAGCCCGCTCGCGTGGCGCACAGTTTGCGCGTGGCGTTCGTGGCGGCGAAACGGGCGGTTTCGCTCGGCGTGTCCGAGAGAAAGGCGATTTTAGCTTCCCTCTTTCACGATTGCGCGAAAAATTTGGAAAGCGGTTCGCCCCTTCTAAAAGGGTTCGTCCCGCCCGCAAAGTGGGGAGAGATTCCCCGCGAAGTGACGCACCAATTCGCGGGGGCGTACCTTGCGGAGCACGCGTTTGGCGTGACGGACGGCGAAGTACTCGACGCGATCCGTTTCCACACGAGCGGAAAAGCGGGTATGAGCGCGCTTGGAAAACTTATTTTTCTTGCGGACATGATAGAACCGAATCGAAGCTACGAGGGAGTGGAAAAGCTTCGGGAGTTGTTCGAGAAAAAAAATCCCGCGCTTCCCAAGGAAGCGGGGCTAGACGAGTGCTTGGAAGAGGCGTTAAGACAGACGGTTGCGTTTTTGGAAGGAAAGGGGGAATGGGTGTATCCCTTAACGAAAGAAGCGTACGAATATTATAAAAATTTAAGGAACGAGTGAGGATATTATGGAAAATCAAACGACGAGCAGAGTGTTGGCTTTAACGGTGTGTAAGGCGCTTTCGGAAAAGCGCGGTAAGGATATCGTATGTTTATACGTACGGGAAAAGACGGATCTTTGCGATTATTTCGTAATCGCAAGCGGTAGCAACGCCCCGCAAATCCGCGCGATGGGCGAGCGGGTGGAAGAGCTCGTGGAAGCGCAACTTGGGTTAGTGCCTTCCCGCACGGAAGGCGTTCGCGACGGGCGTTGGGGCGTGGTGGATTACGGCGACGTAATCGTGCATATTTTCAACGACGAAACCCGTTTGTTCTATCATTTAGAACGGCTTTGGGCGGACGGCGGTAATTTGCAAAAATACAACGACCAAACGGAAGATTTGGAAGGCGGGGAATCGGAAAAGCAAGCCAAAGTCGTTTTGAGCAAAACGCTCAAAACGGAAGAAGAATAAAATTTATTTGAAACGGATTTCTTTGGGCGCGGAATAGCTGGATTTCGTGCGCCGTTTCCGTTCGACGATATAGTAAACGGGCTCTCCTAAATTTTGCTTTGGGGGAGCTTCTTTTTTGACTTCTTCCCGTTTGGGCTTAGGCTGGGTCGGGGTCTTTTGCGCGCGGTAGCCGATTTTCGCGAGTTTGATAATATGTACCGCGAAGAAGGATAAGATAAAGAGGACGAGTAGTCCAAGGATTCCGAAAATTGCGTCGTTCATGAGGAAAGTATACAGTTTTTTCGTTGTCATAAATTGGCTAAAATTGGAATAAACGCGCTTGCTTTGTCGCATACTCAAACCATGGAACAGCAAACGCATAACGATCAAACTTCTCTTACGAAAGACGACGCGATAAAAACTCCCGTGCTTTCCCCGTCGGATATGGAAGAATTCCGCGCCTACAAACGGCAGAAACGCACGGCGGAAGTGGTGACGGCGATCGCGAAAGCGGAATCGGATTTGCCCGCGGGCGAGGATATTCAAAGGGTGTGCCAACGGGCGATTCGCACTCGGCAAGCCGCCGTGAAAGTGCCCCTTTCAAAGCTTGCGCGCACGGTGGCGTGCTTGAAAGGAAGCGGGGTGAAAACGGACTGCAAAATCGGCGGGGACGGGGAAACGCTCGCGAAGGTAAAAGCTTTGGAAGCGCGCCTCGCGCGCAAGCGAGGCGCGGAGGAAATTACGCTCACGCTCGCGCCCTCGCTCGTAGAGGGCTGTCGGTACGGGGAAATTCGAAGAGAGCTTAAACGGGTGAAACGCGCCGTGGGCAAAACGCCGTTGAAGGTGCGCGCGGAAAGTATTTTTTCGCCCACCGCGCTTTCCCGTATCGCCCGAATCGCGTGCGAAACGGGTGCAAGATTTTTTAGCGTACCGCACTTCGCGGGTTGCGAAAAACTGCGGATCGACCTTACGGGCGGTTGTGAATTGGAAGTGACGGGGGTGGAAACGCTCGACGAGTATAAGCGGTTGATTTCCGCGGGCGTGGGGCGTATCGCCACGCAACGGGCGTGGGAAATCTATTCCGCTTGGCTGCGCGAAACGAACGAACCGCCTGCGTATACCCCGCCCGCAAACGAAAAACCGAAAATACAACCCCCTCCGACCCCGCCCGCGCCGATCGCAAAAACGCGAAACGAGGAAACCAACTACCGTTGCCGTATCGTGGACGGTCGCTTGACTTTTCTGTAAATAAACCGCCGTTCCGTCTGTCACGGAACGGCGTTTTATTGGGGCAGGTATGCGTTGAACGAGAAAAATACGGGGCATATTCCCGCGCGGGGGCGCATAGAATAAGGGTATGAATAAGAATTGGGTTGCCACCGTAACGGCGGTGGCGGTGGTTTTCGTAACGGCAATCGGGTTATGCGTGCGGGCGTTGCTTGCTCCGCAAACGGTGTTTTCCGCTTCGCAAACGGAAATGCGGATCGTATTGGACGCGGGGCACGGCGGTGTAGACGGCGGTGTGGTCGGTAAGACGACGGGGATAAAGGAGAGCGATCTCAACCTCGCCGTTACCTTTCGTTTGAAAGAGGCGTTCGAGGATATGGGTTTTGCGGTCACGCTCACGCGCAAGACGGACGCGGGACTGTACGGCACGACCGCAAAGGGGTTCAAAAAACGGGATATGCAAAAGCGCAAGGAGATCGTTGAAAACGCCGATCCCGCGCTCGTTTTGTCCGTGCACCAAAACTTTTATCCCTCTTCAACCTCGCGCGGGGCGCAGGTGTTTTACAGCAAAAAACGGGAGGAGAGCAAGCGCCTTGCGCTCGCGCTTCAATCGTCGCTGAACGCGCTGTATAAAACGGAGGGGGTCAAGGGCAGGAACGCCTCGTCGGGCGAGTATTTCATGCTCGAATGTACCTCCGCGCCGTCGGTGATTCTCGAATGCGGGTTTCTTTCCAGCCCCGCGGACGAGGCGTTGTTGCAAAGCGTGGCGTGGCAACGGAAGTTAGCGGAAAGCGTAGTGGCGGGCGTAATGGCGTTTCTTGGCGATTTTGTCCTTTGAAAGGGCGATAATCGCTTGTCATTTTTTTGCCGTTGTGGTATAATAGAATGAGAATAACCGAAAATGGGAGGAAAGCGTGTTTACGGGAATGGAAAGGCTTGAAAAAACGGAAGCGGGACGGATCAACGCCGTAACGCTCGCTTTTTTGGGCGACGCGGTTTGTTCGCTGTTCGTGCGGGAAAAACTCGTGCGCTCGGGAACGGGCAAAGCCGCCGATTTTCAACGCGCCGCGGCGAAGGTAGTGTCCGCGCGCGGGCAAAGCGCGTTTTTGGACAGGGTGTTACCGCTGTTTACCGAGGACGAAGAGAGCGTGTTCAAGCGGGGTAGGAACGCGAAAAAGGCGACGAAAAGCAAAAACGCGACCGCGGTGGAATACGCGCGCTCGACGGGGTTTGAAGCGGTGATAGGATATTTGTATCTCGCGGGGGAAACGGATAGAATCGAAGAGCTGTTGTCCTTCTTGGACGAGAGCGAGTTGCGGGGGCAAACCGCGGAAAAAGTATATAAACCTTAAAGAGGAACGATTATGAAAACGGAAGGAAGAAACGCGGTTTTAGAACTGTTGAAAACGGGAAAAAATATCGATAAACTGCTCATTGAAAAGGGGGCGCAGGGTTCTGCGTCCGTGATTTTCGCGCAGGCGCGAAAGAGAAATATCCGCGTACAATTCGTGGACAAGCAGGTGCTCGATAAGGAGAGCGTAACGAAAAAGCACCAAGGCGTGATCGCGTTCACCACCGATTACGAGTATTTTGACTTGGAAGATATTATCGCGGAAAAGAAGAGCGAAAAGGGCGGTTTTATCGTGCTTTGCGACGGGATCGAGGACGTGCATAACCTCGGCAGTATTTTGCGTGTGGCGGAGTGCGCGGGCGCGGACGGCGTAGTTATTCCTAAATCGGGTAGCGCGTCGGTGACGGAAAGCGTGATCCGTATTTCCGCGGGTGCGGCGGAGCATATCAAAGTGGCGAAAGTGCCCAACCTCAACCAAGCGGTGGAAACTTTGCAAAAAAGCGGGTATTGGGTATACGCGCTCGAAGCGGGCGGAGAGGATATCTACGAGGAGAAATTCGAGGGGAATATCGCGCTCGTGGTCGGGGGCGAAGACAGCGGGGTGAAACGCTTGACGAAGGAAAAGTGCGACAAGGTGCTTTCCATACCCTTGCAGGGCAAGGTAAATTCCCTCAACGCTTCGGTGGCGTTGGGGATTGCCGCGTACGAAGTGGTACGCAATCGGTGCAGATAATATGACGGAAAAAACGCTCGACAAAATGACGGACGAGGAACTCGTCGCACTCGCGCAGGCGGGGGATAAAACGGCGGAAGAGAAGATTCTTTTTCGGCACGGAAACCTCGTGCGCGCGTACGCGCGTAAGTTTTTCCTCGCCAACGGGGAAACGGAAGACCTCTTGCAAGAGGGTATGATCGGGCTGTATCAAGCGATCGGGAAATATAAGACGGGCTCGGGCAGTTTCAAGACCTTCGCGGGGGTGTGCATATACCGCCGAATCGTGGACGCGGTGAAAAACGGGGCGAGCAAGAAACACGCGCCGTTGAACAATTCCGTGCCGTTTGCGGACTTGCCGTTGCTGTACGCCGATTCCGACCCCGAACAAACGGTGATTTGCGACGACGACAGACGGCGTTTGAATAAAATGATGAGCCGTGAGCTCACGGATATAGAGTTTAAGGTGTTTACGATGTATCTCGACGGCGCGAGTTGCTTGGAGATATGCGAAACGACGGGCAAATCGCAAAAGAGCGTGGATAACGCGATTCAAAGAAGCAAGAGAAAGCTAATCAAGGCGTTGGAGAAAGAGAATAAATAACGGAGGGAATTACATGGCGTATTTGGCATTATACCGTGCGTTTAGACCGAGCACGCTTAGCGACGTGGTACGGCAGGAACATATCGTCACCGTATTGAAAAACCAAATAGAAACGGGCAGGATTGGGCACGCGTATTTGTTTTGCGGTCCGCGCGGAACGGGCAAAACGAGTATAGCGAAAATATTCGCTTCGGCGATCAACTGCGAGTCGCCCAAGGACGGCTCGCCGTGCGGGAAGTGCGCGGCGTGTAAGGCGCTCGCCGACCCGTCCAACCTCGATATTTCCGAAATTGACGCGGCGTCTAATAACGGCGTGGACGAGATGCGCGACTTGCGGGAAAAAGTGCAGTATCCCCCCGTGGGCGGTAGATATAAAGTGTATATTATCGACGAGGTGCATATGCTTTCGACGGGCGCGTTCAACGCGCTGTTGAAGACCTTGGAAGAACCGCCCTCGCACGCGGTATTCATTCTCGCGACGACGGAATCGGCGAAGATTCCCGCGACGATTTTGTCGCGGTGTATGCGCTTCGATTTTAAGTTGATTCCGCAAGCCGACCTTGAAAATAGACTTCGTTTCGTGTTCGATAAGATTGGCAAAAAGTACGAGGAAGAGGCGATTTCGGCGATTGCCCGCGCGGGCGCGGGTAGCGTGCGCGATATGCTGTCGATTGCGGATACTTGCGTTTCGTATACGAGCGGAAAACTTACTTACGCGGACGTAACGACCGTCTTGGGCGGTGCGGATTTTTCGGGCGTGGCAGAGTTTTGCGAAGCCGCGCTTTGCGGGAACGCGGGCAAAGCGTTCGAGCGCGCCGAGGCGTTCTTGTCGGCGGGCAAAAGCGTGGGCGTGCTCGTAAAAGATATTATGAACTTTTTCAATTCCTGCGCGGTGGCGAAAATTTGTCGCGACGGGAAAAATATACTCGCGTTGCCCGACGAATCGTACGCCGAGGTGGTGCGCGTGGCAAAATGCACGGACGGACACGGTTTGCTCCGCGCGACGGAAATTTTCGCGGAGGTGGAGCAAAACTTGAAATATTCCGCGTCCCCCCGCGTGTTGTTCGAAACGGCGGTTTTGAAGGTGAGTATGCCCAAAGCCGATTACGATATCGAAGCGTTGCTCGCTCGAATTTCGGCGCTGGAAGAAGCGGTGAAAAACGGGGTCGTCGTGCAAAACGAGGGGGGCAGGGTTGCGCCCACGCCTCCGCCCGTGCCCGTTCAACCGCCCGTACCGCCCGCCCCGCCCGTACCGCCTGCGCCGATGGAGGACGATAACGGGTATTCGCAAATGGAAGCGCCCCCCGACGAAGAGGAAACGGGCGGGAGCGTGTATTTCGACCCCGCGGATGCGCCAACCGTGAAAAACCCGCAACCCAAACCCGAGCCTGCGCCTGTGCCCGCGCCGACGGTGAAACCGCGCGTAGCGACGGGCGACGCGAAAGCGACGTTCGGCACGTTCTTGCGGTATTTGCGCAAGACGGGGAAAAGTGGCGTGGTGTTTGCGATTTGCATGGACCTCGATTACGCGTACGAAGACGGCGTGTTTACGCTGTACACGGATAGCGACACGATATACCGTTCTTTGTCCAAGCCCGAGCATTACGGATTGATTCGCGATTCGTTCGCGGGAATCGGGATTGACGAGAGTGGATTTGCGGTAAAACTTCGCGGGAAAGCGGGGAACACGGTCAACGACGACGTGGAAACGATCAAGGAAACTTTCCGCGGTACGAAAATGGATATAAAATAAGAGTATAAATATAAAATTTCGGAGGATAAAAAAATGGCAGGATTCAAAGGCGGAAACAACGGAATGCAAAACTTAATGCGCCAAGCGCAAAAAATGCAGGAAGAAATGGAAAAGACCTCGCAACTTTTGGACGATTGGGAAATCGTCGGCACGGCGGCGAGCGAAGCCGTCGTCGTCTACATGAACGCGAAAAAAATCATCAACGGAATCGAGCTGGACGAAAGTATCGTTGACCCCACCGACGTCGAAATGCTCGAAGACCTCATCATGGCAGCCATCAACGACGGCTACGCCAAAGCGGACAAAGTCTACGAAGAAAAGATGGGCAAGTATGGGGATATGGGTGGATTAGGCGGAATGCTCTAATGTAAAACGGAGAATCCGCTACGCAATACTGCGTTGAACTGCGTTTTTTCTTGCTCGTTTACGGTTAGTAAACTCCCGTCGAAAAAGCCTCGTTCGCCTTGTCTTGCTTGCGTCTTGCTCCGTTTTACTTCGGTTTATTCAAGCTGGTCGGTGAACGCGGAGAATCCGCGTCGCAATACAGCGTTGCGCTGTGGCAACCCTCGGTCATTAACACAATGAAATTCGGCTACGCCGAATGAAATCCGCCTATGGCGGGTGAAATTGCTACGCAATGAAATTTTGCTCCGCAAAATGGCGGTACAATTCCAAAACTTAACCATGGTTAAGTTTTAGTAACACGGGTCAAGGGACGAAGTTCCTTGCGCGGTTTGGGCGCGAAGCTCAAGACCCGCTGTCAAGCGCGCCGATAGGCGAAGTAAGCCAAAGACAAGCAACCGTAGGTTGCGCTTCACGCGAAGCGTTAATCCCGTCAGGGAAAGACGAAAAACTTAACCATGGTTAAGTTTTGGAAATTCAAAAACCGCCAGAAAAACACAACTCTACTGTGCGTAGAGTCGGCATTTTAAGACAAAATAAAAACTTAACCATGGTTAAGTTTTTTTGGTAAAAGCAAAAAACCGTTAAAACGGTATTTTGCAAAGAAGGAATATTATGGATATTTTTATTGAACCTATCGGAAAACTCGTCAACGAGTTTTCCAAGCTCCCCGGCGTGGGAAAAAAGACGGCGCAACGCTACGCTTACAAAATAATCGATATGTCCGAGTCGGAGGCGAGGGCGTTCGCGGAAGCGATTCTCGGCGTGAAACGCAAGGTGAAGTACTGCAAAATTTGCGGTAATTTTACGGAAGAGGAAACTTGTGGGATTTGTCGAACGCGCGACAAGAGTTTGATTTGCGTGGTCAAAGAACCCAAGGACGTCGCCGCGATCGAGAAATTGCGGGAGTTCAAGGGCGTGTATCACGTATTGCACGGCGTAATCGACCCGCTTTCTGGGATAGGTCCGAACGATATCCGTATCCGCGAGCTACTCGCGCGTATCAACGAGGGGGGTGTGAAAGAGGTAATCGTCGCTACCAACCCCGACGTTTCGGGCGACGCTACGGCAATGTATATCGCCAAGCTTATTAAACCGCTTGAAGTCACGGTTACGCGCCTTGCGCACGGGATTCCCGTCGGTTCGGAAATCGAGTACACGGACGACGTGACGCTTGCGCGCGCGTTTATAGAACGAAACACTCTTTGATTAAATATTTGGACGATTTTACGGCGCGGAGAAATCCGCGCCGTATATTTTTTGCCTGCCTTGCGCAAGCTACGCTTATGAAAAAAATAAAAGTATACGAAACGGAACTTCGTTCGCGCGACGAGCGGGAAACTTGTTTTCCCGCGCCGAAAAAATCGGAAGAAAGGGGGCAGGTGTGAGATGACGGGCAAAAATAGAAAGAATTACAACAAGAACTATATCGCTTACGTGAACTCGTTCGACCCGCCCACCAACCATTTCAAAAATTGCTTGCGCGCCTTTTTAGTCGGGGGCTTGATCTGTACGATCGGGCAGTTTTTGCGCTATATTTTCGAATACGCGTTTTCCCTTTCGGGGGACGAGCTTGCGGGCGCGGTGAGCGTGGCGCTCATATTTTTAGGCACGCTGTTGACGGGGCTTGGCGTATACGACAGGATCGGAAAAAACGCGGGCGCAGGCTCGATCGTACCGATCACGGGCTTTGCCAACAGCGTGGCTTCGCCCGCGATAGAGTTTAAGACGGAAGGCATGGTATACGGCTTGGCGGCGAAAATGTTCACCGTTGCAGGACCGATTATCGTATTCGGCGTTTTGGCGGGTACGGCGGTGGGCTTGCTCTATTTGTTTTTGTAAGAAGAGTCGAGTGTGCCCATAAGCGTGCCCTTTTGGGGCTTTTTGCCTCGTTAGGTTAACCAAAGCAATATAAAGCTTTGGGGTGCGAAGCAATTTATAGCGAAAGAATTTATTTCGGATACAAGGCGAAAGCCGAAGGTCAACCAAACGGTTTATCAAGGCTTTTAACGCCGTAGACGATTCAATTCTTCGCTAAAATCTGGGCTTAGATTATATTGTTTTGGTTAAGTAATCGCGGTTAAAAATAAGCTTTTTGCGGTATTGCACGGGCGTGAGCGAGGTATGCGCCTTGAAGATTTTAATAAAATGACTCAAACTCGAATATCCTAACGCGGTGGAAATATCCAAAATGGAAAGTTGCGCGTTCAAAAGCAAAGAAACGGCGTATTCCACCTTTAACTGCGTGTGGTAATCTTTTAAGGATTGACCCGTTTTTTGCTTAAAAATTTTGCATAAATGGCTATGGCTGTAACCGCTTAATTGAATAATTTTTTCAAGCGGTGCGCATACGTATTCCGGCGTATTGATTTTAGCGAGGAAGTTGTAAAAATTTTCGTCGGCGTCGTTGCGGGCGTTCACGCAATAATTCCAAAACAAAGAAATCATTTCCGCAAGCAAGGGGATATATACGGATAAGGCGTGCGCCTCGTCGTTTATTTTTTGATAATATTGAATCAAGGATAACCGTTCTTTAATATAAGATAAAGCGTTTTCGTCGGGCTTTATCGTCATTAAGGCTTGCGCGTTGAGGAATTTCGTATAGGCGTTTTTGTCGATCAACTCGCATAACGCGAGAAATTCCGCGTTATTTGCATATAAATCCACGTGAAAATGCGTTTTGGCTTTTCGCGTTTTTATTTCGTGCGAATCGTTGGGCTTCAATAATATGATCGTACCCTCGTCTATATCGTTGACGATCCCCTCGTTTAAGTAATGCCGAACGTTTCCGCGCTCGAAAAAAACGAACTTCCAAAAAGAATGTTTATGCATTTGGATAGAATGCGCTTCGTAAGACGCGGAAAATTTACAGGTCTTTTTTATAAAGTTTGAACGTGAAAATATATTGTACGGTTGTTGCATATGCTTCTCCAAACTTTGATTCCTTTATAAGATTATAAAGCATTTTTACGAAAAAGTCAACGGCAAACGCTTCTTGAATCAAAATAATAAAAAAACGATATTTTTCCGCCAACCTTAATAAGAAATCGCAAGACAAAAGCAAAAATGCGTGGTATAATAATTATGGTAACTATCCTATAAATGAAATTTTGAGAGTGAAAAATGTTTGCAAAAGCGTTGCCTATTTGGTTGCAGTCGCAACGGGAAGACTCGTATGCGGAGTTTATAGATTCGTTTCGCGTACAGGAACGCGAGCGCGTTATTTTAAGAATTTCTTGCGATTCGGTTTTTTGCGCGAAGCTGAACGGAAAAATCGTTGCGTTTTCCGCCTGCTCCGATTATCCCGACAAAAAAAGATACGACGAGTTCGACTTGACGGAAAGCTGTCAAGCGGAGAACCGTTTTTCGTACGTGTTTAATCAGGGCGCGTACAACGTAAGACGGGAATGGCAAGCGGAAATGAAAGCGTATATTGCCTCCAAGCTGTATTGGGATTTAGATCTATCCGTCGAGGACTTGCAAAAGGAATACGTAACGCTGTATTACGGACCTGCAAGCAAAACGGTGCTTGCCTTCTTGCAAACGATGGAAGCGTTTTTTAAGGAACGCATAGAAAACGGTTTGCATATTAGCTTGGGTACGGACGAGAAGTTCGTGGGGCACGAAAACTGTCCCGTGGAGTTTTTGCTCTCGGTTTACCGCGCGTTGCAAGACGGCTTTTTGGAAATAGAAAAGTCTTCGCTTAGCGAGCGGGAAAAGGAAGCGTACATTTTCCGTTTGGAAATGGTGACGCTCACACCGCTTAGAATGATGCTCGCCAATAAACACGATTATAAAGGCTTTGCGTACGAGGACTTAGAAAAAGAATTCTACCGAATCATGAAAAAAGCGAATATCGAAAAGCTGGCGGAAACTCTGCCTCTTTATATCGAGATCGGCAACGGCGGGCAAAGCGAGTACAAGATCGTAACGACCAAAACGCCGACGGCGGAAGAAAAAGCAAGCGCCGAGTATTTGCAAAACTACTTGCAAACCAACTACGGGCTCAGCGTACCGATCGTGGACGACGATTGGAACAACGTTTGGCCGTCGTCGCGCTCCAAGGGCTTTTTGATCGGCGTGAACGGGGTTTCGCGTGAGTTTTTCAAAGACGGTATTGATTTATCGGATAAGGAATACTGGTTGCAATCGATAGGCAGATGCTTTTTCATTATGAGCGGAACGGATATTTTAGGCGCGACGAAATATTTTGCCGAAAATATCGTAAAGCGGGAAGGGGATAAAGTGTTTACGCATATTTTTTGCGAGGTAAAAAGAATAGACGAGTAATACAGGGGTGAGGAAAATGCAAATAGATAGAATTTCCTGTGCGGATTACGGTATTATTACGGACGGCTCGAAAGGCTTGGAGTTTGCCAAAGCGGAGCTGGAAAAATTCATACGGAAAGCCTGCGGGTTTTCCATTCTTGCCTATACGAATCAAGCGCATTTTATTTCGTTGGGCGTAAACGAAAAATCCGCGTCGTTGATAGAGGAGTACGGCGTAAGCGATTTGAACGAAGACGGTTTTTATATCGTGCCCAAAAACGGGAACGTTTACATTTTCGGGCAAAGCGAAAAGAGCGTTATCTTTGGCGTTTACGAATTTTTGGAGCTTTATTTGGGCGTTCGCTTTATCTCTCGGGATTGCGAATACGTGCCCGTAAGCGAGAAGCTTATCGTGGAAGAAAAAACCGTAAAACGCGTGCCCATTTCGGGGCAACGCACCTATCTTTGCAGTAGCGCGTACGAAGACGCGCTCGTCAATTTGCGTTATAAATATACCGCCGATTATTGCCCGGAGGCGGAAGCGTACGGTTTGAGAAGTAAATGGTATAAAGGGATTCCAAGTAGCCATAACTCGAACCTTTACGTGCCTTACGAGAAATATAAGGACACGCACCCTGAATTTTTCAGCGTGTATCAATATAAGGGGTTTCGTTTGTTCGACGCGGTGGAGCTTTGCTATACCAACGGTTTGACGGAAGACGGGGAATACGACGAGAGCGTGGATTGTAGCGTTATATCCGTTACGGTAGATTCCCTTATGAAGTATATAGCGGACGACCCCGAAGCGAAATATTTTATGTTCGGCAGGGTGGATAATTCCAACGCGCGCTGTCATTGTCCAAAATGCGAAAAGGCGCGGGCGGAATACGGCGATTCGGGCATTATGATGGTGTTTATGAACAACGTGATTGCCCAAGCCCGTAAAAGATTTGCCGAGCAAGGCAAGACGTTTGATAAGAAATTGGTTACCTTTGCGTATTCCGCAACGGTCAATCCGCCCGTAAAAGACGGCAAACCCATTTCTCCAAAGGTGATCCCCGATAAGGATTTGCATATCCGCTACGCGCCGTTAGACGCCGCGAATTATACCTACGCGTTCGACGATCCTCGGCAAAACGAATGTATTCGCACGCAGATAGAGGGCTGGTCGGCGTTGACGAAAAATATAATGCTGTGGGATTATAACTGCTGTTTCTTTGATTATTTTTTGTATTTTGCGAATTTGTCCTATTTGAAACGCAACTTGCAGCTTTGCGAAAGAATCGGCATGAGCTATATCATGAAACAAGGCGCGTATAATATCGGTACGGTTTGGCAGGACGAATTAAAATCCTACGTATGCTCCAAGCTGTTTTGGAATACGGCTTTGGACGTGGAAGAAATCGTAAAGGAATACGTATCTATTTATTTTGGGTTGGGCGCGGAGGAAGTATTAGCGTTCATTCAAAGAATGGAAAGTTTTTTTGCGGAAAAGATAGCGCGCGGTTTCCATCTTAGCCTCGGCGAAACGAAAGCGGGATTCTTTAATCCCAAGGAATATCCGCTCGAATTTTTGCAAGAAATGGAAGCGTTGCTGGACGGGGCGATTCAAAAGGTGCAAACTTCCGCCCTTTCCGCGGAAGAAAAAGCCGTATTCGTAAAACGCTTGCAAACGGTATTGATTACGCCCGTTCGCATGATTTTGCGGAACGCGGAGGCGTATTTCGGCGGTGAAAATATTGCCTACGAAGAGAAGTTTTATGCGCTCGCCGACGCGATCGGCGTGAAACGCCAAGGCGAAGTCGTGCCGATTTTTATTGATTTTGTAAGCGATAACCAATCGAAATACAAGCTCATTACGGGGCAAAGCCCCACGCAAGAGGAATTGCGCGCGGCGGAATATATCCAACGGTGCGTCTTTGAAAAAACGGGCTTTACCGTGCCCATTGAAAAGGATAACGCTATCTATCCCGCGTATTGGGAGCGCGGAATTATGGTGGGCAAAAACGCCATGACCAAAGAATTTTATAAAGAGGGCTTGGACCTTAGCGGCTATGCGTATTTTGCGGACGTAAAAGGTTGGTGCGTGTTCTTGGATTCCGATTATAACGTTATGGACGCCGCGAAAGTTTTCGTGGAAGAATACCTTCGCACGGGCGAAAAGGAAAACGCTTTGGAAATCGTCGTGAAAAAGCGCGTCGGGAAATTGAAAAAATAAGGCTGATCTCTAAATGTATATAGAGCATGAATATTGCGCGCACCCTAACGGGTGCGCGCAATATTATGGGAGCGTATAAAAATTGCGAGTGCTTTTCATACTACTTATGATATGCAAACGATATTTTTTGAAAATAAACCGAGAATCGTGGCGACGGGCACGGTGGCAGGCCCGAAAGAGTGTGCGGGCGTAGTGGGGAACTTCGTGGATAGAACGCTTGACGACGATACTTTTGGAGAAAGCACCTACGAAAAGGCGGAGTGCAAAATGCTTTCGTACGCCATATCGAAGGCAATCGAAAACGCGAAACTCAAAGAGTCGGATATCGATATGTTGATTTCAGGCGATTTGCTCAATCAAATTATTTCCGCCTCGTTCGCCGCGCGCGATTTTGATTTCCCGTTCCTTGGCGTGTATAGCGCGTGTTCTACCATGTCCGAGAGTATGGCGTTGGCGGGCGCGCTCGTCAACGCGGGGTATTTTCGGCGCGTGGTCGCGGCGACGGGTAGTCACTTTTCTTCCGCCGAACGGCAGTATAGATACCCCTTGGAGCTTGGCAATACCCGCCCGCCCCAGTCACAATGGACGGTGACGGGTGCGGGCGGGTGCGTGATTGCGGATAAGGGAAGCGATATCGCAATCACTTCGGCGACCTTTGGTAAGGTCGTGGATTTCGGTATTACCGACGTAAACAACATGGGCGCGGCAATGAGTCCAAGCGCAGCTCATTCGATTTTGGCGCACTTCAAAGATACGGGCAGAACCGCCGACGATTACGATTTGATCGTGACGGGCGACCTCGGCGCGTTGGGCAGTAGAATCCTCAAAGACCTGCTTTGGGAAAAGGGCGTGGATATACAAAAAAATCACGTCGATTGCGGGGAGATTATCTATAACGTAATCGAGGACGAATTCCAAGGCGGTAGCGGTGCGGGTTGTAGCGCGGTGGTGTTCCATTCGTATATTATGGATAAAATAAAAAAACGGGAGTTAAACCGCGTTCTTTTTTGCGCGACGGGCGCGTTGCTTTCTACCGTATCGAGCGGGCAAGGGGAGAGTATCCCCGGAATTTGCCACGCGGTCGCGATAGAGAATTTGTGAGGGGAATAGAATGTTTGAACAGTATTTGGAAATTTTTTGGGGGTTTATTAAGGCGTTCGCCGTGGGCGGTACGATTTGCGCGATCGCGCAAGTGGTAATCAACTATACCGACCTCACGGCGGGAAAAATACTCGTCACTTTTATGCTTTGCGGGGTGATTTTGCAGGGCTTGGGATTGTATCAATACCTCGTGGATTTTGCGGGCGCGGGCGCGACCGTTCCTATCTCGGGCTTTGGGTATTTATTGGCGAACGGCGCAATGAAGGGCGCGCAAAAAGGCTTGTTCGGCGCGTTTACGGGCGCACTTTCCGCGGCGAGCGCGGGAGTGTCGGCGGCGGTCATATTCTCGTTTCTCATGGCTATGCTGTTCCGTTCCCGCTCGAAAAAGAATTAAAAACGCGAGGGCAGGTATGCGTTCACGCCGTTAAATTGGGCTTATTGCCAAAGACGTCCGATTGTAGATACGCGTCGGGGATTTGCCCGACGATAACCGATTCCCCGACGAGAATTTCCGTCGTGACGGCGAAATTCTCCGTTCGCGAAGGCATGACGATACTAATATCCGCAATTACGTTGAGATAGATAGAGTGCTTCGTTTGGTTGATACCCACGCTTTCAAAGGTAGAGGAAAAATCGCACGAAACGCTACTTACGGGAATGATACGGAATTGAATACTCGGACCTAACCCCGCAAACGCCTCTATGCCCGTGAGCGCGCCGAGGGGCACGGGGATTCCGTTTAGACTCAAATTTTTTAGGTTGGATTGGGAGATGGAAGCGGTGTCGCGGGCGATCTTGTTGATTTTGAGCGAGTTTGCGGAAACGCCCACGATTTCACCCGCCTCGTTGCGGGTGACGGTAACGAGGTCCTCGTAACGCATATCGTCGGAGAGGGTATAATATACCGCGTCGTTGACGGCAACGGTGGTACTCGCGCGCATCGTCGCTTCGCTAATGGAAATGAGCACGCGCGTCACGTTGCGTTGGAAATAAATAAACAGAAGAATGAAAATTCCCACCGCGGAAACGAGTATGAAAAATAACCGCCGTTTCAAACGGCGTTTTTTTCTTTTCGGCGGGTAAGCGGGTAGGTCGTATTCCCGAAACTTACCCATTTTGAATCGCCCTTTTCAATTCACTCAAAATCCGCTCGTTGCCGAGCGGGTACTCGTGCGCGGAGAGCCGTTTTTTAAGCTCGGTATCTTCGAGCGTGTTTTTTGCTTCCTCGCTAAGGCGAGAAAGCTCGCTTTGTTTGAGGACTCGGCAAAGCCCGCGCTTTTCAAAATACTCGGCGTTCTCGATTTGATCGCCTCGCGTTTGCCCTTCGAGAGGGATAAGGAGGGCGGGCTTTTTGAGCGCGAGAAGCTCGAAAACCGTTCCTGCGCCCGCGCGAGAAACGACGGCGTCCGCGCAGGCGTACGCCGTACCCATGTCTTTGATGAATTCCGTTTGTATATACCCTTTCTCCCGTATATCCGCGAGGTTGCCTTTCCCGCACGCGTGTAAGACGACGAAAGTTTTCGTGAGCGTTTTAAGTTGCGCGCGAATTGCTTGATTGATGACCTCACTACCGCTTCCGCCCCCGAAAACGAGCAGTACTTTTTCTTGAAAACCGATCCCGTATTTTTTTCGCGCTTCCGCGCGCGTGCAAGCAAATACCGAGCGTTTGACGGGCGCACCGCTAAAAGCGCCCCGTTTGAGCTTTTTCGCCGTTTCGGGGAACGAGGTGAAAATTTTCTTGCAAAACCGCGCGGAAATACGGTTGGCAAGCCCTGCGGAAAAATCGCTTTCGTGGGCGTAGCAGGGAATCTTCATTTGCCAC
The DNA here is from genome assembly GCA_017415505.1 of Clostridia bacterium. Taxonomy (GTDB): domain Bacteria; phylum Bacillota; class Clostridia; order Christensenellales; family Borkfalkiaceae; genus Scatosoma. Next base: position 31,956 of record JAFQGG010000011.1, on the reverse strand, counting down.
GCGGCGATTACGACGGGCAGGGCGACGTAACCGCCCTTAGAAAATACGGCGTCGGGGCGTAAAACGCGCAAGCCCCGTTTCGCGTCTTTCACCGCGCGAAAAAAGGAAAACGGTATTTTGGCGTTTCGTTTCCATACCGAAATACCGCCCCCGCGCACGAGTTTTGGACACTCGATTTCGTAAAAGGGCACTTTCCATTCGGAAAGAATACGTTTTTCAATGCCGTTCGTACCCATATAACAAACGTCCGTTTCGCCTTCGGATAAGAGCTGTTCGAAAAGCGCGATATTAGGTACGACGTGCCCCGCGCTTCCCCCGCCCGTAAATAAAATCTTTTTCATATATATAGTATAAGCGCGCCCGCGTGCGGATATTCCGTTTTCGGGATAAAGAAATTAAAAAAAAGGCTCTGTCCCATCACTCGGTTGATTTTTGACGGAAAAATTCTGTGAAATACTTCGTGTTTTGCTCGTTTTCATACTTTCCAAGTATGCGCGCGCACAAAACGCTTGTCTTTCTTGTATTTTTCTCGTCAATCCGCAAAAAAATATTTTTGCGTAAATCCACCGTTTTCTGTGACATAGCCAAAAAATATTTCGAAATGGTTATAAAATGCTTGACAAAGGGGGGGGGGTGTGTTATAATGAGGTAAAAGTATGAATATAAATACTCAAACAATATTTTTTTGCGGAGGTTAATTATGGCAAAAAAGAAAGGAATGAAAGCATTGGTTATGGGCGCGGTTGCAATGACGATGAGCGCTTCCATGCTTGTAGGCACGACGTTCGCTTGGTTTACGGATTCCGTAACGAGTAGCAACAATGTCATCAAGTCGGGTAATCTCGACGTGGAACTTGAATACTGGGACGGTGATTCTTGGGAAGACGTGAAAGGTCAATCCAATATCCTTACCAACCAGCTTTGGGAACCGGGTGCAACCGAAGTTGCATACTTCAGACTTGCGAACGCAGGCTCGCTTGACTTCAAGTATCAATTCGGCGTAAATATCGTTTCCGAAACGACGGGTAAGAACGTGGCGGGCGAAACGCTTAGACTTTCCGATTACATATACTTCGGTATGGATAGCACGGACGCAGTGGAAATTTCGGACAATTCGGATAAAGCGGCGATTATGTACGAAACGCGCGAAGACGCGCTTTTGTCGGTTGGCAATGACGGTCAAAAAATTTCCAAAGGTTACAATGAAGCGGATAAACTTTTTGCGGGTACGGAAAAATACCTTGCAATGGTCGTTTATATGCCTGAAACGGTTGACAACAAAGCGAACCACGACGGCGTAAACGTTCCTCAAATCGACCTCGGTATCAACGTGTTTGCAACGCAGTTGGCGTCTGAAAACGACAGCTTCGGACCTGACTACGATACGGGCGCGCCCATTATGACCGCACCTGAAGAAGCACCCGATAACGGTGATGATCTTATCCTTAGATCTTCGATGGAAAGTAACGTAACATTTATCGTTCCTGCAAGCGTGTATAACGAATTTGATAGTGAAGTAACGTCCGTGTCCATTGCGGCGTCCGCTCCTATCGTGGATGCAACGAACAACACCGTTACGTTTGAAACGCTTGAACTCATTGACCAAGACGGTAACGAAGTTGACCTTTCCGATGCGCTCGGTAAAATAACCGTAACGCTTCCCGTAGGTAGCGCGTTTGCGGAAGGCACGAAAGTGGAAGTTTCTCACGACGGCGAATTCGTAACGTATGCAACCGTAACGGGCGGGGTTATTTCTTACGAAGTTTCCCACTTCTGCGAAGTATCCATTACGACTGCGGAAGAAGTAAGCTTTGAAGAAACCGAAAATAAAGAGATTATGATTACCAGCGTTCAAGAATTCGTTACGTTTGCGGAATCGGTAAACGGCGGAAATTCTTACGCGGGCAAGACGGTTAAGCTTGGCGCGAACATCGACCTTGCAGGTGTAACCTGGATGCCTATCGGTAATTCCTCCACCTCTTTCAACGGTACGTTCGACGGTAACGGTTTCGTTATCAGCAACCTTGACGTTCGTATGGCTGGAAAGAGCAACGTAGGTCTTTTCGGAGTTACGAAAAACGGCGAAATCAAGAACGTAACGATTGACAACGCGAAAGTAGTTGGTAGATTGAACGTTGGCGTTGTAGCTGGTACGCCGTACACCTCTAAATATACGAATATCAACGTAACGGGTAACGTAGAAGTAGACGGTATGGCGTACGTTGGTACGGTTGGCGGTAAAAACGCGTATGCAAACTGGACGGACGTAACGGTTAACGTAAACGAAGGTTCTTACGTAAGCGCGAATTCCGTTGAAAACGGCACGGCGTACAGAACGTACGTTGGTGGCGTCGTTGGTTTCAACGGTGAAGGCGGTCACGAATTTAAGGACATTACTTCTAATATTGACGTATACGGTTCTACTTGCGACGTAGGCGGTGCGTTCGGTATCGCGCACTATAACAACAAGTTTACTAACGTAACCGTTTCCGGTGACGTAGAAATTTACGGTGCGGAAGAAGCGGAAGAAGCTGACGAAATGGGCGGTGTTGTAGGTGTATGGCATAATCAAAGCGGTACGAGCGTTACCCTCACGAACTGCAAGTTCACGGGCAAGCTTTCCGCAAACGTAGCCGTTGACCTTACGGGCAACGAAATCGCTGGTGCGGCTTACGGCACCACGGGTACGGGTATTCTCGTAATCGACGGCGTTGAATACGTTGGTAGCGCGTCGGCACTTCAAACGAAGTTGAACAACGCAACGGGTAATGCAACCGTTAATTTGGCTGGTCCTATCAACGGGGACGTAACCGTTGCTCAAAAACCTGACGTGCAAATCACGATTGCAGGTAACGGCAACACCGTTGCTGGCGTTATCACCGTTGATGGGAAATCGGGCACGTATACGACGGCGGGCTTGACGATTGTGGGTGTTAACTTCAATGCACAAAGCATTTCCCAAGATGCTTGTATTAATCTTGGCGACGGCACGAATGCTACTCGTTACACCTGCAACGTAACGGTTGAAAATTGTACGTTTGACGTAGCTGGCGCGGTTGGTATTAAGTCCTACACGGGCGGTGACAAGAACTTGACGGTTAAAGGCTGTACGGCTACCGCCAATGCGCATTCGTTGATGCAAGTAAAAGGTATTGACGGTGTGCTCGTTGAAAAGTGTACCGTTAACTCTAAGAACGGCGCAAACTTCAATAACAGCACGAACGTAACGGTTGACGACTGTAAGTTCAACGTAAAAGGCTATGCACTTCGTTTTGGTGAAAGCTCGGGCGGTTCGGGTGCTAAGGAAGTTTATGAGGTAAAGAACAACACGTTGAAATCGGAATGTAACGATGGCGACGCGGTTATCATTCTTCGCGGTACGGCTGACTATTCGACCTTGACGATGACCAATAACAAAATTGAAGGTACGCTTGAAATTAAAAATACGGCTACGGGCGCAAAAATCGTAATCGACGGCGTTACGGCAGTTTCTAACGGGGATTCGTTGAAAGTGGCTCTTAAAGCGAATGAAGACGTAATCTTCATTAACGATATTACGATGACCGCAACGAAAGGTGGTTACAGCAAGGCGGGTATCGAAGTGACGAAAGGTCACGTTGTTGATGGAAACGGTTACACTTTGACTGTTAATGGTGCAAATGATACGTGGGATTGTGCTATTAGTGCGACGGGTGGTACGATTAAGAACTTGACGGTTGCGGGTGCAATGCGTGGTATCTTTATGCCTGGTGCAAATGCGGACGTATATATTGAAAACGTTGAGTTTAAAAACGTTGTTTACACGTTCAACTCCGATGCTGGTAATTCTGCGTATGGTGTATACTTGACGGATTGTAAAGTGAATGGCTGGACGAGTTTCTCGGCTGTGCACAAGGAAGTTATCTTTACCAACTGTTCGTTTGGCGAGGGTTCTGGTTATAAATTCTGCCGTCCTTATAACGATGCTAAGTTCGTAAACTGCGAATTTGTAGCAGGTTATCAGATTGATGCGAGAGGTGCGGTTACGCTTGAAAACTGCAAACTTGACGGCGTAGTGGTTACGGCTGACAATCTTGCAACGCTTGTTGCTAACGTTGACAAGGTAACGTTGAACTAATCAAATTTTGTCAACGCCGTTTGGCGTAGTCAAAGAAAGAGTTAGAAAAGTGTTTTATAAACGCATTGATTCTAATAAACTTTTAAGCGGTGAGCTTCGGCTCACCGCTTTTCCATTTTTATACGAGCCTTGCAAAGGTGAAACGAGAGGAAATTCCATTTACTTGGGTAAATACGCATCTGGCAATCCCGTCATTTTGAACGGTAATACGTTTGTGACGAAGAGTTCTTTGGGCGGTGCAATATATCTTCAAGCTCACGATACTTCTTATAATCCTACCGTAAACGCGGATAATAATACTTTTATTGGATAATTTTGGATATTCAATCTAAAAACTTAGCCACCCAACCCTTGCGGTTGGGTGGCTATTCCTATATGTCGGGCTATCAAACAAAAGGCTTGATAGGAAAAAAGGGCTAACCCACGTAAACCAAAATTGGTTTACATGAAAAACGCTTGGCGCGGAAAGGAAAAATATTTGAGGGAGCGCATATAACGGCAGTGGGAAGACGGGAAAGATGGAAGAAAAACCACATGTAAACCAAAATTGGTTTACATGGAGAATAAAGCTTGGGGGCGGAAAGAAAAAATGTTTGACGGAGCGCATATAACGACAGAGGGAAGACGAGAAAGATGAACCCCATGTAAACCAATTTTGGTTTACATGGGGCACTTGATACGGAAAACAAAAATGCTTGGCGGGGCGCGCATATAGTAGCGGAAGGAAAGAGATGAGAGAGAAAAAACATGTAAACCAAAATTGGTTTACATGTGGGTAGAAAAAAGAAGCGTTTGGTGGAGAGAACGTAAAGGCGTCAAGCAAAGGAGCTTGCCCCTCCGTTTAATATTGCTTTGCAATCGCTTTTGCTGTTTCTTTTACGCGTTGTTTGAGGGATTCGGGATAAAGGACTTTTACGCCCGCGCCCATGCTCAAAATTTTCAACACCAAGCCCTCGCCGTCGGGCAGGCGAACGCTCGCTTGCCATTTTCCGTTTGCTTCGTATAAATTTTCTCCGCCGAGCCAATCCTGTACGTCGGCGAATGCTTCGTCGGCGACTTCGAAGCGCGCTTCGATCGCTTGCGTTTCGTCCGTCCAAAAATTAAGTGGGATATCCTCCCGTTCGAACGGGCGTTTGAAAAACCGTTCGTCCGTTTTCATTGCCGAGTGCACCCGCCCCAAACGGAACAGTCGAAACTCTCGTTTCAAATGGCAAAACGAGTAGGCGTACCAAACGTTTTGCTTGAACACAAGTACGTGCGGTTCGATTTTTCGCAGGGTCTTTTCACCGCCCCTCGAATGGTATTCGATTTCTAGCACGATACGCTCCTTGATACATTCCTCGAATAATCGCATTTTTTCGGAGAAAAGCGCGGAGTCGCCCCAAGTACCGCCGTCGATTAAGATCGTGCCCAATTCCCCCGAATGGGCAAGATCTCGCGTTTCCGATTTTAACTGCGAGGAAAGCTTGCGCTTTGCGTCCAAAAAGCGCGACTCGGGGAGTTGGGAATACATGACTTCCAACGCCTCGATTGCCGACTCGTATTCTTCCTTCGTCATAAAACCTTTGGGTAGTTTGTAGCTATCCGAAATGCAAATCCCGCCGTTGCGCCCGCGCATGACTTGTATGGGCAGGACGAACGAAAGCTCGTCCACGTAGCGGTACACCGTTCGCACCGAAATTTCGAATTTGTCCGCGAACGCCTGCGCCGTTACCGTCCGTTTTTCCAAAAGATCGAACAGCATTTCCAATAAAATCCCGTATTTCATAAAAAATTTTCTCCTTTTCTAAAAATATTTTATCATATATGACAGGCATATGTCAAGTTTATTGTGGTATAATATGGGTAGAAAAGAAAAACAAGGAGAAAAAACATGACGAGATTTGAGATTTTATTGGAGAATATGGAAAAGGCGCGTTTAGAAAAGAGGAACGGGGAAATCAACCGTCGTTTGGTGGAGAGTTTACAAAACCGCACGAAAGAAGAGGTGGTGGCGCAAATGTTGGGGGAGTTGACGATCGTCGTGGGGAGCGGGACGGTGCTTTCGACGGCGAAAAGGTGGGCGAAACGCCCGCAAATGCTTGCGGACGGGCGCAAAACGCTTGACTTTTGCGGGGAAAAAGTGTAAACTTATACAAAAGCAAAAGATAGGAGAAAAATTATGGCAAACGTAATGGATACGCTTAGAGCGCGCGGGTTTGTAAAACAAACGGTGTACGAGGAAGAGCTTTACGAAAAGCTCGGCAAGGAAAGCGTACCTTTTTATATTGGGTTCGATCCCACGGCGGATTCGTTGCACGTGGGGCATTTCATGCAACTTATCGCCATGCACCATATGCAACAGGCGGGGCATAAACCCGTAATTTTGATCGGTGGCGGTACGGCAATGATCGGCGACCCGTCGGGCAGAACGGATATGCGTTCTATGATGACGAAGGAAACGATTCGCCACAACGTAGAATGTTTCAAAAAGCAAATGTCGAAATTCGTGAGCTTCGAGGGCGAGAACGCGGCGGTGATCGTGGACAACGGGGATTGGCTTCTCGATTTGAACTACGTGGAATTTTTGCGGGATATCGGCGCGCATTTCTCCGTGAACAGAATGTTGACGGCGGAATGTTTCAAACAACGCTTGGAGCGCGGTCTTTCCTTCTTGGAATTTAACTATATGCTCATGCAGGCGTACGATTTCCTCGTGCTGTATAGGAAATTCGGCTGTCAATTAGAGCTTGGCGGGGACGATCAATGGAGTAATATCCTCGCGGGCGCGAACCTCATCCGTATCAAGGAGCAAAAGCCTGCGTACGCCATGACATTTACCCTGCTTACCACTTCCGACGGTAAAAAGATGGGTAAGACGGCGAAGGGCGCGGTTTGGTTGGACGAGAATAAAACCACGCCGTACGAGTTTTATCAATATTGGAGAAATATCGACGACGGCGACGTGGAGAAGTGCATGAAACTGCTTACGTTCCTGCCCGTGGAAGAAATTGAGGAGCTTTGCCGTTACAAGGACGAGCGTATGAACAAGGCGAAAGAAGTGCTTGCTTACGAGCTTACCAAAGAGGTACACGGCGAGGAAAAAGCGACGGTGGCGCAAAGCCAAGCGCGCGCGGCGTTCGGCGGCGGTAGCGCGGAGCTGTTGACGAAAGAAGTAGAGGGCGTGGAAACGGTCGTGGACGCTATGGTGGCGGCGGGCGTTGCAAAGTCCAAGGGCGAAGCGAGAAGACTTATCGAGCAAGGCGGTGTTTCCGTGGACGAAACGAAGGTGACGGACGCGAATATGCCCGTGCCGTCCAAAGAGTTCGTTTTGCATAAAGGCAAAAAAATGCATTTGAAAATAATCGTAAAATAAACGAAAGGCGGTGTAAAGCCGCCTTTTTCAAAAGGAAAAGTTATGGAAAAGGTCCGTACCGTCTACGCCCGCCACGAGCGGGAAAAGGTTATCGAAAAATCGCGGTTTATCACCTATTGCGCGCACGTGGAAAGCGAGGAAGAGGCGCGGGGATTTATTGCGGAAATCCGCAAAGCGCATACGCTTGCTACGCACGTGTGCTTTGCGTTCGTTGCCGATAAAATCGGGAACTTGCAACGCTTTTCCGACGACGGCGAACCGCAAGGCACGGCGGGCGTGCCTATGCTCGAAGTGCTAAAAGCGAAAAAACTGTTCGAAACGGCGGTTGCGGTCGTGCGGTATTTCGGCGGGGTGAAATTGGGCGCAGGTGGTTTGGTGCGCGCGTATTCCTCGTCCGTCGCCGAGTGCTTGGACGAGGCGGATATCCGCGTTTTACAAGTTTGCACCGAATACGAAATCGCCGTCGATTATACGGGTATCGACGGCGTGCAAAAATATATTTCAACGCATACCTGCTCCCTGCTTTCCACCGATTATACGGATAAGGTAACCTTTACCGTAGCGGTGAAAAAGACGGACGGCGAGGCGTTTGAAAAGGGTTTGATCGACTATATGCAAGGTCGCGTGCAAATAACCCGCGGGAAAGAGTATTATTCCGCGTTCAAGGAAGAATAAATTTCCTTTCAACCGTTGACATAATTAGGAAATTGTGCTATACTATAAAGGAATAAAACGAACCTGCCTCAATGTGCGTCTTTTTGGCTCTTTTCCGTTCGTCGTCATTATAATACGGTAAGTATAATTGCTTCCTCCTCACGAAAAATAGCTCAAAAATCCGCGCATTGAGGTGCAAAGCAATTTTCAGCGACCGAATTTTAGAGATAGACGAGGCGAAAGCCGAAGGGCAACCAAACGGTTTATCAAGGCTTTTAACGAAGTATAGCGCAAAATTCGGCGCTCAAAATCAGGTTCGGCTTATTCCTTTATAGTATAATAAAGAAAAAGGGGAGAAAAAAGTATGAAATATTGTAATCTTCACGGTATCAACGCCTCGCGCGTGGCGATGGGCTGTATGCGGATCGCCGATAAACCGTTGCAGGAAACGGAAAATCTTATCGTCGAAGCGGTGCGCAACGGCGTGAATACCTTCGATCTTGCCGATATTTACGGCAAGGGGGATTGCGAGCGCATTTTCGGCGTGGCGGTCAAGGATTTGGGACTTTCGAGAAAGGAATACCTTATTCAAACCAAATGCGGAATATGCAAGAGCGAAACGGGTCGGTGGTACGATTTTTCCGCCGAGTATATTTTGAACTCCGTGGACAATAGCTTGAAACGGTTGAACACCGAATATATCGATATATTTTTATTGCACCGCCCCGATACTTTAATGGAAGCGGACGAGATTGCGACGGCGTTTGAAAAACTCCGCGCGAACGGCAAGGTGCGCCTGTTCGGCGTGAGCAATTTCTCCGCGTTACAAATGGAGATTTTGCGTGCGAGCGGTGTGCAAATCGTTGCTAATCAAATGCAATTCTCGTTGGGGCATACGGCACTCGTGGACGCGGGGTTCAACGTGAACACGAACGGCGACTCCGCCGTAACGCGCGCGGGCGATACGCTCGATTATTGCCGTTTGCATAATATCGCGTTGCAGGCTTGGTCGCCGTTGCAGTACGGGTTTTTCGAGGGCGTATTCGTTGGGAACGAGAAGTTCCCGCAATTAAACGCAAAACTCTCCGCGCTCGCGGAAAAATACGGTTGCACGAGCGAAGCAATCGCGTTGGCTTGGATTTTACGCCACCCTGCGTTTGCGCAAGTGGTGACGGGCACGACCAACCCCGAGCGTATGCGCAACTTATGCGCCGTCTCGGAAATATCGTTGACCCGCGAAGAGTGGTATGGTTTATATCTTTCCACCGGCAAAACTCTCCCGTAAAACGGAGAATCCGCTTCGTATTTCTTCGTCGCGCTTGCGTTTTCCCTTGCTCGTTTACGGTTAGTAAACTCCCGTCGGGAAAGCCGCGCGCTCCTTGAACTACTCGCGTCTTGCTCCGTTTTACTTCGGTTTATTCGGGCGAGGCGGTAACCGCGGAGAATCCGCTTCGTATTTCGTCGTCGCGCTGTGGCAACCCTCGGTCACGTACGCATAAGTACGCTCCCTCGGGTTATCCTCGCGCTCCTTGAACTACTCGCGTCTTGCACCGTTTTACTTCGCTTGGCACAAAGTTGAACGGAAAACCCGCAACGAACCAAAACTTAACCATGGTTAAGTTTTGCAAATCCAAAAAAACCGCCCCAAAAACGCAACTCTACTGGGAGTAGAGTCGGTATTTTAAGGCAAAACAAAAACTTAACCATGGTTAAGTTTTAGAAATAAGGGTTTGTGAGAGCAAAAAAGCTGTCAAAAAGGCGGTGTAGTAACCCGAAACGGAGCGATAGACAAAATTAGGTGCAGGATTATCCTGCCCATGGTTAAGTTTTTAGAAAAGGGGCTGGTGAGAGCAAAAAAGCTGTCAAAACGGCGGTGTAGTAACCCGACCGAGAATGATAGACAAAATTAGGTGCAGGATTATCCTGCCAATAATTTTGCTTTGCAAAACGAGCGGAATTTTCGCTCGAAATCCATCGTAAAATAAAAGGGGGATAACCTTATGAAAATGATAACGGCAATCGTAAACAAAAAAGACTCGGGGGAAGTGTGCGACGCGCTCACCGAAGAAAAAATCTCGTTCACGCGCATGGCGACGACGGGCGGTTTTTTGAAAGCGGGGAACGTAACGCTCCTTATCGGCGTGGACGACGACGGCGTGGACGGCGTTTTGGAAATCATTCGCAAGCATTGCGCTCGGCGCATGGAGCCCATTCCTTCCGTCGTAAACGCGGGCGTGCCTGCGTTCGGGTATTATAAAGCGGAAGTGCTCGTCGGGGGCGCGACCGTGTTCGTTTCGCCCGTTGAACGCTTTGAAAAAATGTAAAAGCGAAAAAACGGGGCAAGGCGTGGGAAATAGGGAAAACTTGTGCAAAGTATACAAACGGAAAGGACAAGTTTGTGGGATTTGTCTATTGTATTTTTTTTGTAAATGTAGTAAAATAGTAGTATCGAAAAATATGTAAATCCATTTTGGAGGAAAAGATTATGTCAGGACTTTTGCTGAAAGGCATCAACAAAGTATACCCTTCCGGTGTACAGGCGGTTTTCGATTTCTGTCTCGATATTAGAGATAAGGAATTCATTGTACTCGTAGGACCTTCCGGTTGCGGTAAATCCACTACGCTTCGTATGATTGCAGGGCTTGAAGAAATTTCTTCGGGCGAGCTCTATATCGACGGTAAACTCGTGAACGACGTCGTTCCCAAGGACAGAGATATCGCCATGGTATTCCAAAACTATGCGTTGTATCCCCATATGTCCGTATACGACAACATGGCGTTCGGTCTTAAACTTAGAAAAGTACCCAAGGAAATTATCGACCAAAAGGTAAAAGCGGCTGCGGAAATTCTCGGTATCACCGATTACCTCTCCCGTAAACCCAAGGCACTTTCCGGCGGTCAACGTCAACGTGTTGCGCTCGGTCGTACGATCGTTCGTGAACCCAAAGTGTTCCTTCTCGACGAACCTTTGTCCAACCTCGACGCGAAACTCCGTGCTTCGATGAGAACGGAAATTTCCAAGCTTCACGCTCGTCTTGCTACGACGTTCATCTACGTTACGCACGACCAAGTAGAAGCTATGACGATGGGTACGAGAATCGTCGTTATGAAAGACGGTTTCATGCAACAGGTAGATACCCCTCAAAACTTGTACGATTATCCCGTAAACCTTTTCGTTGCGGGCTTCATCGGTACGCCTCAAATGAACTTCTTCAAAGAATCCACCCTTAGTAGCTCGGAAGGCAAAGTATACGTGGAATTCACGGGCAACAACAAGATCCTTCTTCCTAAGTCCGTTGCGGCGAGAATCAAGAATATCAACGAATATCTCGATACCGGCAAGAAGATCACGCTCGGCGTTCGTCCCGAAGATATTCACCAAGATCAAATGTTCATTTCCAACTCGCCCGAAACGGTTATTAAGGCGCGTGTAGAAGTTATCGAAAAACTCGGTGCGGAAACGCAAATCTACTGCGAACTTGACCACGAAGGCAAGGAAAGCTCGGTTATCGACAACTCCACGCAAATGATCGCGAAGATTTCCAGCCGTGCGGTTGTAGCTTTGAAGGACGTTATCGAACTTGCGTTCGACGCGCACCACATTCATATGTTCGACGGTGAAACGGAAGCAACCCTTCTTGAAAGAGACGAGGGCTACGAAGTTATCGAAGAAAACGCGGAAGGTTCTGCGTTCGTGCCTCCTACACCCCAAGAAATGCGCGCGAAGATCGACGCGGCTCGTATCGTGACGAAAGAAATGAAAGCGCAAGCAAGAAAAGACGCAAGAATGGCGAAGATGGCGGCGAAGAAAGCTGCTGCGGAAGCTCCCGTCGTTGACGAAGCGCCTGTCGTAAAAGAAGAAACCGAAGAAACGGTTGAAACGAAAGACGAAGAATAATTCTTGACTTCCTTTGATAAATTGGCAACCACCCTTTGCATAGACGAAGGGTGGTTGTTTTGCTTTTTTTATTACACCGCCGAACGGAACAACCGTACGGCGAGCGCGGTCATATCGTCTTTCGCAACGCCCCCGTAGGCGTATAACGCTTGCTCCATTAGCAAATCGACGAGCTGTTGCGGGTTGCCCGACGGCACTTTTTTCAAGACCTCGTATAAATCGGCGGTCGAGCCGAACGCGTCCGTCACACCGTCGCTTAAAAATAGGAGCGTGTCGTTTTCTTTAAGCTCGTATGATTGCGTGTCGGGGTGAAGGGAATCGAGAATCCCCAAGGGCAAAGACCCGCCTTCCAATACCTTCACCGTACTCCCCGAAAGGATAAACCCGACGGGCGAACCTATTTTGACGATATCCGCCCTGCCGTCGTCGAGGTTGACGATTGCGATATCCACGCACGCGAAAGTTTCCTCTTTGGAAAAAGTGAGCAGTTTATTGATCGTGGAAAGCACCGTTTCGGACGGCATTTTGGCGCGGTAAAAGCTTTCGAGCAGGGTAATCGTGCTTTCGGAGATACGGCGCGCGTACTCACCGCTCCCCATGCCGTCGGAGAGCGCGACCATAAACCTGCGTTCGTCGATCTTAATAACCGAGTGGGTATCCCCGCTTGCCGATTCGCCCGCTTTGCGCGCCGTCGCAACCCCGAACGCCGCGTCAAAGACGGGCTTTTTGCGCAAAATACAACAAAATTTGTCCGCGGAAAGGGTAATTCGTTCGGAAATCATCATAGGGATTCCAAGTTGATTGCTCGCCACCGCGGCGATTTTTTTTACGTCGGCGCGCCCGAAAGTGACGAGGGATAGGGTAATCCCGTCTTCCTCACCGTAGACGAGTACTTCCGAGCATACGATTCCTGCGCTGAGAAAAGCGAGGTTGAGCGCGTGTTCCTTGTCCGTGTAAATGCGCAAAGGCTCGCTTTGCTCCAAAGCAAGGTTGCGCAAAATTTCGCTTACGCCCTGCGCTTGTCCAGCGAGAAGCGCTCTGCCCGAAGCGGCGTTTTCCGTTTCGAGCATATATTTTCTATACTCCCCGATTCGGCGGTTGACGGCGTAGAGGATATTGCTTTGATTCACGCACGCGTCCGCAAGCTTTTTCGGTACGTCGATCAAGCTCGTTTTTCCCTTCATGCACCCCACTTCCACGAGTTTGCCAAGGTCTTGCAAAACGCCTTTGCGCTGACAGGAACGGTATTGCGGGCAAATCTTGCACGCCTCTTCGACCACGCAACCGCGAATGTATTCTTTCGCGCCCGCTTCCGCTTCCGTCGTGCCGAGCGCGGAAAAGGTGGCTTCGATTTCGCGGAACACGTCGGAGATTTCAAACAGCTGTTTCCCGATTGCGGAGCGATTGCGGTTGATGGCAACGCGGGAAAGGTGCTTTTCCCGATAAAAAATTAAACGGTTTTCCATGCTCCGCATAAGGGACGGCGGTAAAAGCATAAATAAGAGCGCGGGGAGCGTGGCGGAGAGGATCGAGCGCACGAGTTGCTCGGTGGGGTACGCGTACAGCCCGTCCGCGTACCCGAATACGAAAAATACGGACAGGAGCGCACACGCGCCTGCAAGTCTTCCCGATTTCATGAACAGCCCGACGGCGATTCCGTATACGAAAAAGCGTGCGGGGGAAAGCCCCGCGACGAGGTACGCGGGCAGGGCGAGCACGAACGCGCATACGAGCGCGGTTGAGTCCTTGGTGACGCAGGAAAAGACGAGTAAGACGAAAAACGCGATACCCAGGTATGCGTTCACGCTAAAAAGTCGGCATACGCCCACTCCGACGAGAACGAAAAAGAGCATGCAAAAAACGATCTCTTCGCCCTTCAAACGGCATTTGAGGAATTTTTTGAGCAACGCTTTTAGGGCGACGGTGAATACGGCGGAGAGCAGGAACACGAGCGCGGATACGACTACCTTTTGCAAAAGCGCGTTGAAATTCGCTACGCCGTCAAAGGGCAGTTCGTAAGGGGTAAAGGGCGCGAATGCCACGAACAGCGCGAGTGCAAACGAGAGCGCGAAAAGGGGCGCGAGCGCCGTCTTCGGTTTGCCTGCGGTTTGTAGACGGTTGCGCAGGAAAAAGCCCAAACTGAGCAACCCGCTTTGCGCGAGCGCGAGTAAAATTTCCCTGCCGTTCCAACCCGTGAGCGTGACGAGAAAAAAGCAAACGGGGGAGAGAACGGGGGATAGCCCCGCGAACGGCATGGCGTAGGCGAGAGCAAGCGCGAGCGGTTCGCCGTTGTCGCCGACCTGCCGTAAAAAGAGCATGGCGACGGCGAATAGGATATGTAGAAAAATTTGTGAACGGTCTATTCGTTTGATATACATAAAATATCTCCTTATTCCTTGATAGTATAAAACAAATTTACGCGAGAAATTTGTTTTTTATTGGAGAAACGGGGATATTTTGCGAGAAAAACGCCTTTCTAAAACAGAAAGGCGTAGCGTTATTCAATTTGTGTGGTTACGGGAAAACCTAAGCTTATCAAAATGGCGCGATTGACGCGGGACATGGTGGAGGGCGGAAGCTCGCCGATTCGTTCTTTGAGCCGTCGTTTATCCAAAGTACGGATTTGTTCGAGCAAAATCACGCTTTCCTTTGCCAAACCGAACGCGGGCGGGATTTCGATATGGGTGGGAAGTTTGGCTTTGTTGATTTTGCTCGTGACGGCGGCAGCGATTATGGTGGGGGAGTATTTATTGCCCACGTCGTTTTGCACGACGAGTACGGGGCGTATACCGCCCTGCTCGCTTCCCACGACGGGGGAAAGGTCTGCGTAATACAGTTCACCGCGTTTCACGTTCATACTATCTACCTCTTTTGAAAAACGAACACTCCCTTGTTTTATTATATGTAGGGAAGCCGTTTTTCCGTTACGAATTTTTGTAGACTTATTATGGACGGAACGGCGAAGAAATAAACGCGAAAGCAAAAAAAATTCTGCCCGTCGCAAATTTGCGACGGGCAGGTATGCGTTGAAAGGTTATACGATACAGGTATTCGACTTTTCGGGAAGGGAGTCAAGCTCCTTTTTCTTCTCCGCGTAACCCGCTTTGCCAAGGAGTGCGAAAGTTGCTTTTTTGCCTTCTTCTACGCCCGGTTGGTTGAAGGTGTTGATGTTGAACATCGCGCCCGCGTACGCCGTTTGCAATTCGAAGAGGAACAAAAGCTGACCCAAGGTGAACGCGTTGAGCTCGGGAATCCAAAGCGTGTAGTTGAGTCTGCCTGCCTTGGTGAGCGCGTACGCCGTCGCGGCGTTTTCCGCTTGGATAAGTTCTTCCATGGTGTGTCCGCCGAGGAACGCTACGTCGGGGATATTTTCGCAACCGTGGGGAATGGGCATTTCACAGCCGTACTTTTTGAGCGAGAGGAAGGTAACGACCTTGTCGTAAGGACCTTCGGTGTAGAGCTGTACTTGCGAGTGTTGGTCGGTTACGCCGAGCGATTTTACGGGCGTTTGACCGATATTGCAAGGCGCGCCGTCAAGCGTTTCGTTCTTGCCGAGCGATTCCGCCCAAAGTTGGCAATACCAATCGGCGAGATATTTCAAGTTGTCCGAGTAGGGCATCATAACGCCGATATTTTTCCCGTTTTCCATGGACGCCACTTGCAAAACGGCGCTCATGAGCGCGGGGTTTTTGCGCATATTCGAGTTCTTGCACAAATAGTCCATATACGCCGCGCCGGCAAGTAAGCCTTTGATATCGATACCGCAAACCGCCGCGGGGAGAAGCCCTACGGGAGAGAGCTGGGAGAATCTTCCGCCGACGCCGTCGGGAAGGATATAACTCTTAATTCCGCCCACTTCGTCGGAAATCTTTTTGAGGTTGCCCTTTTTCGCGTCGGTGGTGAAGATCACGTTTTCTTTCACGTCCACGCCCGCTTTCGTGAGCAGGTCAAGAATTACGAGATATTGCGCCATCGTTTCGCTCGTCGCGCCCGATTTGGAAATGACGTTGAAGCACGTCTTTTTCGGGTCGATTACGTCGAGAAGCGCTTGCATTCTAACGGGGTCTACGTTGTCTTCCACGTAGAATTTAGGTCCTTTTCTCTTGCTACGGGGCAAATCGTTGTAATGCAAGTGGCAAAGCGCGTTGAACGCCATGATAGGGCCGAGCGCGCTACCGCCGATACCGAGTACGACGAAATATTGGAATTTCGAGCGCACCGTTTTCGCCGTTTGCAAAATGTCGGCGACGATTTCCTTTTGGTTGTAGGGAAGTTCCGTCCAACCCATGAACAACTCGTCTTTGCCTCTGTTGTCGTTTACGTAGTGCCACGCTTGCGTTGCGCGCGCAGAATAAGCGGAAAGCGCTCTTGCGGTGAAGCCTTTGTCGCCGAGGAATTTGTCCGTCATATTGTTGTAATCCAGCGTTACGCGCATGGATTTACGCCATTCTCTTGTTTTGTAAGCCATTTTGTACTCCTTTTATAAAAAACTCTTCGTATATATTGTACTCCAAATCTTCGCTATTGTCAAGAGTAACGAGGGAAAAAGTAGGGAAAAAACGAAAAAAGTTACGATTGCCGTTTTTTGCGGGGGAAAACGCCGAGTACGAACCAAAGCAAAAAGACGGCTAAAAGCAGGGTTAGCGCGGAAAGGAGCAGAGCGAGGAATTGCCCGAACGCGCGGGAAAAGAGGACGGTGACGATCGCGCCGAGTAGGGAAAGAACGGGCACGGTGCAAAGCGCGCGAAGCGCGGGGTGCAGTTTCTTGGATAGGAACGGACGGAAAATCCCCTTGCATTTTTTGCCGAGAAGTACGAGATTGCAAACGGCGGTGGCAAGAAAGCTCGCGCCCAAGCCGATAAGATACGCGTACGCACCGCAAAGTGGCGGGAGTAAAAGCACGCACAACAGCATAGCCGCCGCACCGACGAAATAAAAGACGAAAGTTTGTTTTTCAAAGCCCATGGAGTTTAGCATAGCGGTGGAGATCATGGTAAGACTCATGGGCAAAAGGAGTACGCAACCGTTGCGGATAAATTCTCCTGCGAGCGGTTCGGCGAACGCGAGAAGTCCCAATTCGTCGCCGAGCGCGTAGAAAAACGGAATAAGAAAACAGGCGACGAGAAACGCCACGGTAAGCCCGCGTAAGATATTTTTGTGCAGTCGCTTTTCGTTGTGGCGATAGAAATCCTCCGAAAGCTCGGGTACGAGCACGAGGGCAAGCGATCCGACGACGGTCGAGGGAATGAACAGGACGGGAATCGCCATGCCCGAAAGAATCCCGAACAGACGAAGCGCGTCCGATTCGCTCGCGCCTGCACGGATGAGCATAGCGGGGAGAAGCACGGCGACGGCGGAGTTGACGAGAGAACCGCTCGCGCGGACGGAAGTGATAGGCAGGGTTGCGTTGAACAGCGGTTTGAACGCAGTTTTGGGGGCGGATAACTTACCGCCTTGGAAGAAGAAACAAAGGGTGGAGGCGGTGAAAGAGAACAGGTAGGATATGACCACCGCCCAAGCCGCGCGGTTCGCGCCGTCGTGGACGGTGGTAACGTTTTGCAGGAGCAAAACGCCCGCGATTACCATGACCGATTCTTCCGCGAGTTCGAGTAGGGAAGGGAGCAGGAATTTTTTGTTGCCCCAAAAACTGCCCCGAACGACCGCGTAGAGCGCGGAGAGAATAAGTCCGAGCATGAGGATTCGGAACACGGGCACGCAACGGGCGTCGGAGAAGAGAAAGGCAACGCTTTTTGGAAAGAGGACGAACAAGAGAACGGCGGGAAGCGTAAGAAGTACGCAAAGCAACGCGCCCGCGCCGACGGCGCGGGCTTCGCCTTTTAGGTCGTTTTCCGCTTTACTTTTGGATATGAGCCGAGAAACGGTGATAGGGATTCCGCCCGTGCCGATTGTCAAAAAAACGGAAAAGACGGACAGGGCGACTTGGTATAAACCTACGCCCTCCGCGCCGAGCAAACGGGAGAGTACGATTCGGTACAAAAAGCCCAAGCCCCGCTCGGCGACGGACAAACCCGTAACGAGCGAAGCGGTGGCAAAGGGCGTTGATTTTTTGGGAGCGGTTTTTCTATTCATACGGTATATTGTACGAGCCTTGCGCGCTCAATATGACAGGCATATTTTTGGGGCAAAGCGCATACGCTATGTCGTGACCAAGTTAAAACCGTTGATTAAAAAATATTATAAAGTCAAAGAAGGGCAAACGCTCCGACAAATCGCCGAGGCGTTTAGCGTATCGGCGTATTTACTCGCACGCGAGAACGGCTTAACGGAAGAAGTGCAACCCGGGCAAATCCTGTTCATTCCTCCCGAACGCGGGAACGCCTACCGCGCCTGCGCGACCGACACCAAACCGTTATTATGCGGTAGCGTGGAGAACTACGAAAAGCGAAACGGGGGAGGGGTGTTATATCCCGGCATGCTTGTAATCCTGTAAAACGGAGAATCCGCGTCGCATTTCTTCGTTGCGCTGTGGCAACCCTCGGTCACGTACGGGTTAGTACGCTCCCTCGGGTTATCCTCGCGCGCCTTGAACTGCTTGCGTCTTGCTCCGTTTTACTTCGGTTTATTCAAGTTGGTCGGTAGACGGGGCACTGCGCAATACTTCGTCGAACTGCGGGAATCCTTGCTCGCGTACGGAAAAGTACGCTCCCGTCGGATTGTCCTCGTTCTCCTTGTCTTGCTTGCGTCTTGCACCGTTTTACTTCGGTTTATTCAAGTTGGTTGGTGAACGCGGAGAATCCGCTATGCAATATAGTGTTGCGCTGTGGCAACCCTCGGTCACGTACGGACAAGTACGCTCCCGTCGGATTGTCCTCGTTCTCCTTGTCTTGCTCGCGTCTTGCGCCGTTTTCCTTCACTCGGCACAAAGTTGAACGGAAAACCCGCAACGAACCAAAACTTAACCATGGTTAAGTTTTTAGAAAAGGGGTCGGTAAGAGCAAAAAAGCTGTCGAAACGGCGGTGTAGTAGCCCGACCAAGAATGATAGACAAAACTAGGTGCAGGCTTAGCCTGCCCATGGTTAAGTTTTGGAAATAAGGGTCAAGGGACGAAGTTCCTTGTGGGGTGTAGGGGTGAAACCCCTACGCCGACGGCAGTCCCGTTCGAAGAACGGAAGAAAAGCCCCAAGCTAAGCAATCGAAGATTGCGCTCACGCGAAGCGTTATCCTCGTCAGAGGACGACGAACAGGCTAATTTTACACCAAATCTCAAAACTTAACCATGGTTAAGTTTTGAGAAGCCGTAAAAACGCCCGAAAACGGCAAGTCTACTCATAGTAGAGTCGGCATTTTAAGACAAAATAAAAACTTAACCACGGTTAAGTTTTTGTGAGAGCAAAAAAAGCCGTCAAAAGGGCGGTGTAGTAACACCGTAAATGAAAGCTTTGCACACTTCCCGCGTGCGTTGCATACGATATAATAAGCGAAAACGCGAAAAGCCGAGCGGGAAACGCTCGGAATCTTTGCAACAGGAGGTATACCATGTCCTTTTTTTCCAATTTTCAATCGGATAAATGCCCCGGTCCGATCACGGGGAATCCGTTAAACGGTTTGACGGAAAAGGTGTGTATTCAAGCGGAAAAGATTTTCGACGCGGGTATCAAGCAAACGCAGTTGGAAAACTATTCTCTTACGCTTACCGATCTTTCCATTGAGAACCCTACATATCCCTTGACTTTCGTGAGCGCGCGCTCGACGAGCGCGGAAGCGACCGTAACCAACCTCAATATCGAACGGCAAGCCGACCGTCATTGTGCGCGCGTGCAAGCCACCGTTTCCGTTCCGCTCGAAGTGTTATTCACCGACGCGGCGGGTGTAGAGGGGAGTGCGACGGCGACCGTTTCGTTGAACCAAGACGTGCTTATGTTCGTACCTGCCCCCTCCATTATCCCGTACACGGTGCGTGCCGTCGTAAGCGCGGTTGCACCCGAGGGCGTCTACAATCCCGATACGCAGGGCTTTACCGTTTCCATTTGCGTGACCGTAATTCTCAAAATTGCCATGCCCGTGGAAATCCTCATTCCCGCGTACGGCTACTGTGCGATACCGCCCATGCAGGAATACTCGCAGGAGGTTTGCGCGGGCTTCTTCGAATTGCCTTTGTATCCGCAATCCAAAGGCGGGTGTCCGAACGGAAAATGCTAAACTTCGCGCCGCTTTACGCTAGCCCGTAAAGCGGCGCTTTTACTTTGTAAAAGCTTGGATAACGGCGCGTAAATCCTTGCTTTTTTCTTTGAAAAATGGTATAATAAAACTATGAACGTTTATGCGATTGGGGATTTGCACCTTTCCGCGACCGCGGACAAGCCTATGGCGGTGTTCGGCGGGAATTGGGAAGGGCATTTCGAAAAAATAAAATCCGATTGGCTCGCGACGGTGAAAGACGGGGATATCGTATTGATCGCGGGGGATATTAGCTGGGCTATGAAATTGGAGGGCGCGTTGGAAGACTTGCGTTCCCTGCAAGATTTGCCCGGCAAAAAGGTCTTTATCCGCGGGAATCACGATTATTGGTGGAGCGGTATCGGCAAAGTCCGCGCCGCCGCGCCGAACGATTCCTTTTACTTTTTGCAAACGGACGCGGTGAAAATCGGCGAGTTCGTTATCGTCGGCTCGCGCGGTTGGAGTTGCCCGGGCAGTCCCGATTTCACCGAACAGGACCAAAAGCTTTACCTCCGCGAAGCGGAGCGTTTTCGCCTCGCCTTCGACTCGGCGAACCGTCTTGCGTGCGAAGGGGACAAAAAAATCGCGCTCATACACTACCCGCCCTTTACGCTTAAAAACGAGGATACACTCTTCACCCGCCTATTCGAGGAAAACGGCGTGGAAAAAGCCGTTTTCGGGCATATCCACGGCGCGGCGTACTTCCCTTTGAAAACGGAGAAAAACGGGATCGGGTACTACCTCACCTCTTGCGATAAGGCGGGGTTTCGGTTGGTAAAAATCTATTGATTTTTCAAAACGGGCTTTTATCTCCTTTACAAGTAAGGAAAAAAGTGGTATACTATAATGACGGCGAACGGAAAAGAACTGAAAAGATTGAGGCAAGTTCTTTTTATTCCTATAACGCAATATCAAGATAGCAAACGGAAAATTCAACTACGGAGAACAATATGCTCAAAAGAAAAGACCTTGTGGGGCTTATCGACGTAACGAAAGAGGAGATCACCGAGATACTCGACGTAGCGTCGGAAATGAAAGCCCATCTCAAAGCGGGCGAGAAACGCCTTTCTTACCTTCACGGTAAGACGGCGACCATTCTCTTCTACGAAAACAGCACGCGCACGCGCACGAGCTTCGAGCTTGCGGCGAAATACCTCGGCGCGACGGTAATCAATATCGCGGCGGGCGCGTCGTCGGTGGCGAAAGGAGAAACGCTCGTGGATACGGGCAAAACGCTCGACGCGCAACTCAACGACTTTTTAATCATGCGCCACCCCATGGGCGGTGCGCCGTACCTGCTCGGCAAAACGGTGCACGCAAGCGTGCTCAACGCGGGCGACGGCATGAACGAACACCCCACGCAAGCGCTTTTGGATATGCTCACCATGCGGGAGCATTTCGGCTCGCTGGAAGGGTTGAAAGTGGCGATTTTGGGCGACATCAAACATTCGCGCGTGGCAAAATCCAACCTGTTCGGTTTGAAGACCATGGGCGCGGAAGTGTATATGCACGCGCCCGAAACGCTCATTCCAAAGGGAATCGACCGTTTGGGCGCGAAACTTTGTAAAACGCGCGAGGAAGCGATCGAGGGCGCGGACGTCGTAATGGGGCTTCGAATCCAACTCGAACGGCAACAGGCGGGGAATTTCCCCTCGCTCGCCGAGTACGCCGATTTCTACGGCGTGGATTGCGCGGCGTTAAAGCTTGCGAAGAAAAACGCGATCATCATGCACCCCGGACCCGTCAACCGTGGCGTCGAGCTTACGGGCAAGGTGATCGATCACGACCAAAGCCGAATCGAAGCGCAGGTCTTTTCGGGGATCGCGGTGCGTATGGCGGCGTTGAAACTTTTGAACGATTACAGGGAATACAATAAGGAGAAAAACGTATGATTATTAGAAACGGCAACGTAGTTTGGAACGGCACGGTAGAAAAGAAAGACTTGTGGATCGAGGACGGAAAAATCGTATCGATCGCGGAGAATATTCCCGCGAACGGTAGCGAGGAAATCGACGCGACGGGAAAGCATATTTTTCCCGGGCTTATCGATATGCACGTACATTTGCGCGAACCGGGCTTTGAACACAAAGAAACGATCGAGAGCGGTTGCAAGGCGGCGGTAAAGGGCGGTTTCACGCAAGTTTGCTGTATGCCCAACACCAATCCCGTAGCGGATAATAAAGTGGTCGTAAGCTATATTAAATACAAAGCGCAGGAAGCGGGGCTTTGCAAGGTGCACCCGATCGGCGCGATCACGAAAGGCTTGAAAGGCGAACAGCTCGCCGAAATCGGCGAAATGAAGAAAGCGGGTGCGGTGGCGATCTCCGACGACGGCGTGAGCGTGAAAAATTCCCGTATCATGCGTTTGGCGATGGAATACGCGAGCGGTTTCGATATTAAATGCCTTTGCCATTGCGAGGACAAAGACCTCGTGGACGGCGGTGTGGTGAACGAGGGGTTAAGCTCCACGATCGCGGGCTTAAAAGGGATTCCCCGCGCGGCGGAAGATATCATGATCGCAAGGGATATCGCGCTTGCCGAAAGCTTGGGCGTGCCCGTGCATATTTGCCACGTATCCACGCATAGTGGCGTACGCCTTATTCGCGAGGCGAAAAAGGCGGGGATAAAGGTAACGGCGGAAACCTGTCCGCACTACTACGCGGCGACGGACGAACTCGTCACCCGTTTCGATACGAACACTAAGGTAAACCCGCCCATTCGCGAAGAGGCGGACAAGCAGGCGATTCTCGCGGGTTTGAAAGACGGCACGATCGACTGTATCGTCACCGACCACGCACCGCACCACCTCAACGATAAAAACGTCGAGTACAACAGCGCGACGTTCGGGATTAGCGGGATTGAAACTTCGCTCGGTTTTGCAATCACCTATCTTTACAAAACGGGCTTGTTCACGCTCAACGAAATCGCGGAAAAAATGTCGGGTGCGCCCGCGAAAATCCTCGGTTTGGAAGGGGGCGAAATTAAGGTGGGCGGCGTTGCCGACCTTACGATCGTCGCTTTGGACGAAAGCTGGGTGGTAGACCCCGCGAAATTCGCGAGCAAGGGCAAAAACAGTCCTTTCGGCGGGTATAAGCTCGACGGCGTGGTGAAATACACGATCGTGGACGGCGAAGTGAAATATCAAGCGTAAAACGGAGGAAGGAATATGATTACGGATAGACTTATCGAAGGCATTATCGCCATGCAAAACCCCACCTGCGTGGGTTTGGATACCTTGTTCGACTACTTGCCCGACGACATGAAAGCGGGCGTTACCACTTTCGAGGGCGTTGCGGAGCGCGTATTTGATTTTAATAAGAAAATTATCGACACCGTGCGCGATATCGTACCCTCCGTCAAGGTGCAAATCGCTTACTACGAAATGTACGGCGTGGCGGGCATGAAAGCGTACGAAGAAACGCTTAAATACGCGGCGGAAAAAGACCTCGTGGTGATCGCGGACGCCAAGCGCAACGATATCGGTTCGACGGCGGCTTGCTATGCGAAAACCTTCCTCGGTGAAACGCAAGTGAACGGGATCGCGCGCAAAGCGTTCCCCGCCGACTACGTAACGGTGAACGGGTACTTGGGTACGGACGGGATCGCGCCGTTCGTAGAGGAATGTGAAAAGGCGGACAAGGGTATTTTCGTGCTCGTGAAAACTTCCAACCCCTCGGGCGCGGAAGTGCAAAATCTCGTTTTGGAAAACGGCGTACCCATGTACGAGCTTATGGGCGGTTTGGTAGAGAAATGGGGGGAGAGCACGATCGGAAACTACGGCTATTCGGCGGTAGGCGCGGTCGTCGGCGCGACGCACCCTACGGAGGCGGCGCGCCTGCGTAAGGTATTGCCCCACACCTTCTTCCTTATCCCCGGTTACGGCGCGCAAGGCGGGAACGCGGAAATGTTAAAGAGCTGTTTCGGCGCGAACGGGCTTGGCGGGGTAGTGAACAACTCCCGCGGGATTTTGTGCGCGTATAAAAAGCTGGGCGGAACTTACTACGAGGCGGCGCGCGCGGCGTGCGTTGCCATGCAAAAGGATCTGAGCAATACCATAGGGGTAATGAAAAAATAAGCCATGAAAGATTATATTGCAACCGTTGTGAAAAACGAGCGAATCGCGGAGAATATCCACGCGGTAACTTTCGCGCTCGAAGAAAAGCCCCGCGTGCGTTGCGGGCAGTTCGGCGATATTTTCGTGGGCGGTACGCACCTGTTGCGCCGTCCGATCGCCGTTTGTAAAGTGGACGGAAAAGAAGTTACCTTTTGCTATCAAATCAAAGGCGAAGGTACGCAAAAACTCAAAGAGATGGGGACAGGTACGAAGTTAAAGGTGCTTATGCCTCTTGGGAACGGGTTTTTCGTGGAAGAAACGGAAAAGAAAGTCGCCCTCGTAGGGGGCGGTGTGGGCGTGTTCCCGCTCATTTCCGTTTTACGCCAATACGCGGGCGAAAAAGAAATTTCCGCGTATATCGGTTATAGAAACGCGGGCGCGGTTTGCGGTGTGGACGAGTTTGAAAAGGCGGATAAGTTCGTCGCGGTGACGGACGACGGGAGTTACGGCGAAAAAATGAACGCCGTGCAAGCGTTTGCCAAAGACCTTGAAAAGGGCAACCGTCCCGACGTGGTGCTTGCGTGCGGTCCTACGCCCATGCTCCGCGCGTTGAAGGCGGTGACGGAAAAGGAAAACTTGCCCTGTTTCGTTTCTTTGGAAGAGAGAATGGGTTGCGGAATCGGGGCGTGCCTCGTGTGCGTTTGCGATTTGACGAACGGACGGAAAGCGCGCGTATGCAAAGACGGACCCGTGTTCAACGCGAACGAAGTGACGCTCTAAACGCGAGATTGGAAAGAGGAAAAAATTATGGCGAATTTATCGGTGAATATTTGCGGGGTGCAACTTAAAAACCCCGTTATCGCGGCGTCGGGAACTTTCGGGTTCGGTCGCGAATTTAACGAACTGTACGATATCGGCACGCTTGGTGGCGTATCTACGAAAGGACTTACGCTCGAACCCCGCTTGGGGAATCCCGTACCCCGTATCGCGGAGTCGCGCGGGGTGATTCTCAACGCGGTGGGTTTGCAAAACCCCGGCGTGGAGCACTTTATAGAGTACGACCTCGAATGGTTGAAAAACACGGGTACTTGCGTGATTGCCAACGTCGCGGGCAAGACCTTGGACGATTACTACGGCATTTGCGCCAAGCTCGACGGCAAAGTGGATATGATCGAGTTGAATATTTCCTGCCCCAACGTAAAGAGCGGGGGTATGGCGTTCGGGATCAAGCCCGAAACGGTGGAAGAAGTGTCGCGCGTGGCGAAAAACGGCGCGAAAAATACCCCGCTGATCGTCAAGCTTTCCCCGAACGTGGAAAGCATTGCCGAGAACGCAAAAGCCGCGGAGCGGGGCGGTGCGGACGCGATTTCGCTCATCAATACGCTAACGGGTATGGCAATCGATATCGAGCGTAGAAGACCGATTATCGCCAACAATACGGGCGGTGTATCGGGCGCGGGCGTGAAACCGATTGCGGTGCGCATGACTTACGAGGCGTCGCAAGCGGTGAAAATCCCCGTAATCGGTATGGGCGGTATCACCTGCGCGGAGGACGCGATCGAGTTTTTGATGGCGGGTGCGACGGCGGTACAGGTGGGTACGGCGAACTTCACCGACCCCTTCGCGATGCCGAATATTATCGCGGGATTGAACGCTTGGTGCGATCGGCACGGCGTACGAAATATTAGCGAGCTTACGGGTACGCTCGTGCTGAACGGAAAGTAAAAAACGGAGGAGATAAAAATGGAATATACGTACAAAGAAGAATTTATTCGGTTTATGGTTTCGAACGGGGTACTCAAATTCGGTGAGTTTACCTTAAAGAGCGGACGAATCGCGCCCTACTTTATCAATACGGGCAATTATAAGACGGGCAAACAGCTTGCAAAGCTCGGCGAGTATTACGCCGCTTGTATCCAAGACAACGGCTTGGATGCGGATACGCTCGTAGGACCTGCCTACAAGGGGATTCCCCTGTCCGTAGCGACGGCGATCGCGACGTATAAGAATTACGAAAAGGAAATCAACTATTGTTTTGACAGAAAGGAAGCGAAGGACCACGGCGAGGGCGGTTTGTTCGTCGGGAAACAGCTTCAAGACGGCGAAAGAGTGATTATTATCGAGGACGTTATGACCTCGGGTAAGGCGCTTCGCGAAATTTTGCCCAAGCTCGAAGCGGCGGCAAAGGTAAAGGTCGTGGGCATGATCATTTCCGTCGATCGCAGAGAAAAGGCGCTCAACAGCGAACTTTCCGCCGTGCAACAAGCCAAGGAAGAGTTTGGGATCGACGTGTATTCCGTCGTGACGATGGACGACATTATCTCGGCAATCGAGGACGGCGTAATCGACGGGAAGGAACACCTGCCCGCCATGTATAAATATCGCAACGTATACGGTGCGAAATAAAAATTAACGGTAAATGCGCGAGTACGCAGGCGCGCTTCTTTGCGCGCGGGTGCGACGCTCGAACGCGTGCGTACCGCAAGCGAGCGCGGCGATCGTGCAAACGAATAAAAAAGCCGTAATCGTTAAAAAGAATCTCTTCATACTTGCAGTATGCGCAAAAATTAAGGAGTTATTATGAAAAATATTATTTTGACGGGGGATAGACCCACGGGCAAGTTGCATATCGGACACTACGTCGGTTCGCTTAAACGGCGTGTGGAATTGCAAAACAGCGGGAAATACGACGATATTTTTATCATGATCGCGGACGCGCAAGCGCTTACCGACAATTTCGACAATCCCGATAAGGTGCGCGCAAATATCACGGAAGTTGCGCTCGATTATCTCGCTTGCGGGCTTGATCCTAAAAAATCGACGATTTTTATTCAATCGCATATCGAACAGCTCACCGAGCTTACTTTCTATTATATGAACCTCGTCACGCTTTCCCGTTTGGAACGCAATCCGACGGTGAAAACGGAGCTGAAAATGCGCAACTTCGAGCAATCGATTCCCATGGGCTTTTTGACCTATCCCGTTTCGCAAACGGCGGATATTACCGCGTTCAAGGCGAATATCGTACCCGTGGGCGAGGACCAACTCCCCATGCTTGAACAGGCGCGCGAAATCGTGAGAAGTTTTAACGGTCTGTACGGGGAAACGCTCGTCGAGCCGAAAGCGGTGTTGCCTGAAAATAAATCGTGTTTGCGCTTGCCCGGTACGGACGGCATGGCGAAAATGAGCAAATCGCTTGGGAATTGTATTTACCTTTCCGACTCCGCGGACGAGATCAAACGCAAGGTAATGGGAATGTACACCGACCCCAACCATATCAAAGTGACCGACCCCGGCGACACGAAAAACAATCCGACGTTTATCTACCTCGACGCGTTCTCCACCGACGAGCATTTTGCGCGGTATTTGCCCGAATACGCCAACCTCGACGAAATGAAGGCGCATTACGAGCGTGGCGGTTTGGGGGATATGAAGGTGAAAAAACTCCTCAACGCCGTTATGCAGGAAACGCTCGAACCCATTCGTACGAAGCGGGAAGAGCTTGCTAAGGATTTGCCTGCGATTTGGGCAATGCTCAAAGAGGGGAGCGACAAGGCGCGCGCGGTCGCGGCGCAAACGCTTTTAGAAGTAAAGAGGGCAATGAAAATTAACTATTTCGAATAAGACGCAAAAAAACTCCGTCGCGTGTGCGACGGAGTTTCTCTTTTTCATAGAAATTAGTTGAAAAGGTCTTTGTAAGCTTTCCCGAATTTCATAACGGGTTTCTTGCTTGCTTCGATAGCTACGCTTTCGCCCGTGCGGGGGTTGATACCCGTCTTTGCCGCAACGTCTTTCACTTCGAAAGAACCGAAGCCGACGAGTTGCACTTTTTCGCCCGCTTTCAACGCTTCCGTTACGGTGTCGATAAACGCGTCGTATGCGATTGCCGCGTCTTTTTGAGAGAATCCTGCCTTTTCTGCCATTGCTTTGATAAATTCGCCTTTGTTCATAAGAGTTTGTCCCCTTTTTTATAAAATTCTTGAAAACGGCTTGTTTTTCAAGTAATTTTATTATACAGTATTGAGGGCGTGCTTGTCAAGTGCTCAAAGCGAAAAAATCGCGAAAAACCTTGAAAAATCAAGCTTTTTTTCATTTTTTTAGACAAAAGTGGGAAAGAACGAGAAAAAAGTCGGGATTTCCCGACTTTCTTGGATTGGTTATACGATATCGCCCGTGTAGAAACCTAAGCCTACCACCTGCGAAACGTTTGCCATGACGGCGAACGCGTCGGGGTCTACCCGTTTCATGAGCTTTTTAAGAACGGGGGATTGTCTACGAGAGATTACGCACATAATCATGGTGTGGTCTTCTTTCGTGTACATACCTTTTGCAGGGATTGCCGTAACGCCACGGCTTAATTCTTGCATGATGGCGAGCGACATTTCCTCGGGCTTGTCGGTAATGATACGGTATTCGATAGCCGATTGGAAACCTTTCGTCACCGCTTCGTTGACGAGGCTTTCCACGTACGATTCGAGTACGGACATCATAATGGGCAAAAGGGTGAGCGCGGGGGTTTCGCCTTGGAAAACGAAAATGGACGAACCGATAACGACGCAGTTGAGAATGAACAGCATCCAAGCGATCGAGGTCGCCGCGAACTTGCGTTGGATCATGACGGCGACGATATCCGCACCGCCCGTAGAACCGCCCATTTTGAACGCCAAGCCGATGGCTACGCCCATGCAAATGGCGGTGGCGATCGCCGCGTAAATCTTTTCGCCGTTGGAGGCGAATTCGATAACGAAGTCGGGACATACGTTTTCAAAAAACGCGAGCCAAACCGATTGCAGGATAATGTGCGCCGAGGTCAAAATGGCGAACTTCTTTTTTACGAAGAAGTAGGATAAAATGACGAGCGGGGCGTTGATACAAAATACGATAATACTTTGCGGGATTCCGAACGCCGCGTTGAGCAAAATACCGATACCCGCCGCACCGCCGACGGTGAACTCGTTGGGAACGAGTAAGCATTTGGCGGCAAACGATACCAAAAAGGTGGAAATAAGCAAGCCAATAACCGTTTTTATCCAATAAAATACTTTGCTTTTCGTGCTCGTGGCTTCGGTTTGGAAATTCTCCCGCGTAATTTTCGGGGGAAGGGGGGGATAGTTCGTTTCGCTAACTTCCGCCGATTGATTTTTTTCTTCCATATAAGTACGACCTTTTTTTAGATTCTATAATATTGTATCACATTTTTATGTCGGTGGCAAGCGGTTACGGGCGGTTATCGAGAGGAATTTTCAAAAAACGCGCCCGACGGGCTTAGCCGTCGGGCGCGAGGATTTTTTATTACAGCGCTTGCACGACGACGGTAATTTTCGCCGTTACGCCTTCCATGAGCCGTACTTCCGCGGGGTACGAACCGAGCGTTTTCGCGCTCTCCATTTTAATTTTCTTTTTGTCGATATCAAATCCCATTTCCGCAAGTGCCGCCGCCACGTGCGTGGAGGAGATACTGCCGAAGGTTTTTCCGTTTTCGCCCGTTTTGATTTTTACGACTACCGATTTTCCGTCGAGGGAAGCCGCCAACGCTTTCAACGCTTTTACTTCTTCCGCTTTGTGGAACGCCGCCGATTCCTTTTTTTGTTGTGCTTCGTGCACCGAGGACGCCGTCGCTACGACCGCAAGCCCTTTTTTAATAAGGAAGTTTCTTCCAAACCCGTCCGCGACTTCTACGACGTCGCCTTTTTTGCCCGTGCCTTTCACGTCTGCCGTCAATAAAACTTTCATGATAAAATTCTCCTTATGAATTGGATTACACTTCTATTTTACAGGAAATTTTTGAAAATGTCAATAATCTGCAACGGCTTTGCGCATACTGTTTTTACCGAAAAGGAGGTTTTTTATTATGATGAACGAAAAAGGTCAAGAAGTCAATACTTCGATCGGCTGTGGCGTTACCGAATGTAAATATAACCGTTCGGGCGATTACTGCACGCTTCGTAAGATTCACGTGGGCAACACCTGTTCTTGCGACGCCGAAAGTTGTACCTGTTGCGACAGTTTCGAAAGAAAATAAGCAGGCGGCGTAAAAAAAAAGCGAGGTTGGGCAACCAACCCCGTTTTTTTGTGGAAATTTTCTTTCAAACGGTTGCTTTTTTTTGCAAAATAAGTTATAATACAATTATATCGATAAAAATTTATCTATATCGATAAAATTTATCCTATGGAGGTTCATTATGGAAGAAGTAACGAAAGAAGTGGAGAACGCGGGCGTAAAGGCACGGTTCAAGGGGTACTTAAAGGAGATGCCGAAGCGTTTTTTCATTACGGCGTTTTCGGGTATGGCGCAGGGGTTGTTCGTGACCCTGATCGCGGGTACGATTTTGGCGCAGATTGCGGGTTGGATAGGCGTGGATAATTATATCGGCGGAACGCTTAATACGATCGCGAGCATTGCGAAATCGCTCATGGGCGCGGGGATAGGCGTAGGGATTGCGCACGCGCTCGGCAAGAATAAACTGCTTATATTTTCGGCGGCGGTTGCGGGCATGGTCGGGGCGTTTGCCGATAAGCTAATGATCGGCGCGAGCGCGTTTACCGTGCTCGGGTTAGGTGCGCCGGGGAATCCAATCGGCGCGTACGTGACGGTCATGCTCGTCGTGGAACTCGTATCGTTGTACGCGGGCAAGACGAAGTTGGACATTTTGCTCATACCCTTGGGCGCGTTGTTGCTGTCGTTTGCGGGCGTATTCGTGTCCTTCCCGTTCATTTGGTTGGTGAATAAACTCGGGGTGTTGATCGCGATTGCGACGGGAGTAACGCCGTTCGTAATGGGGATCGTGATTGCCGTCGTGATGGGCGTGTTGCTGACGATGCCCACCTCGTCCGCGGCGATTTGGATCGCGGTGGCAAGCCCCGTATTAACGGGATACCTTGCAGGTACGGTGTCGATAGAAAATTATCGGGCAATGTTGCTCGCGGGCGGTGCGGCAACGGTTGGATGTGCGTGTCACATGGTCGGGTTTGCCGTGGCGAGCTTCCGTGAAAACGGGATTGGCGGGTTGATTTCGCAAGGGGTCGGCACGAGTATGTTGCAAATCCCCAATATCATGAAAAAGCCCGTCGTTATGCTACCCATGGTCGTATCGAGTGCGATTTGCGGACCGCTTTCCACTTGCGTATTTCGCCTGCAATGCGGTTCGTCGGGTGGCGGTATGGGTACGAGCGGACTTGTCGGCGTGTTTGATTTGTTCGCCAACACGAGCGGTTGGTTTAGTTATTTTGGCATCATTTTATTGATGTTCGTATTGCCTGCGCTTTTGAACTTCCTCATTTCCGAATTTATGCGCAAGAAAGGTTGGATAAGGGAGGGGGACTTAAAGCTTCCCGACTAAGGTTGTAAAACGGAGAATCCGCTACGCAATACGGCGTTGAACTACGTTTTTTCTCGCTCGTTTACGGTTAGTAAACTCCCGTCGAAAAAGTCCAAAAACTTAACCATGGTTAAGTTTTAATGAAATTCGGCTACGCCGAATGAAATCCGCTTGACGCGGGTGAAATTGCTACGCAATGAAATTTTGCTTCGCAAAATGGTGGCATAATCCCAAAACTTAACCATGGTTAAGTTTTGGAAATAAGGGTCAAGGGACAAAGTTCCTTGCGCGGTTTGGGCGCGAAGCCCAAGACCCGCTGTCAAGCGCGCCGTTAGGCGAAGTATGCCAAAGTCAAGCAACCGTAGGTTGCGCTCTACGCG
>JAFQGG010000049.1 GCA_017415505.1 Clostridia bacterium | reverse complement strand
TACCGTTTATAAAATTTTAGGCAATGAAAGATATTCGGGAATCTACCGCCACGGCGAACAAGTTTTCGAGAATACCTTTCCAAGAATAGTACCACAAGAAATTTTTGATAAAGTTAAAGGAAAAATTGATATGAATAAATACGGTAAAACAAGTGTAAAAATCGAATACTTATTAAAAGGCAAATTAAAATGCGGATATTGCGGTTTATCTATGAACGCCGAAAACGGAACAGCACGTAACGGCGAGCGCAAATATTATTACAAATGTTGGGGAAGAAAACACGGTACAAAATGCCATAAAGAAGCTATTCAAAAGGATTTACTTGAACGAATTGTGCTTGATGAAATTACAAATCAACTCAACGACAAAAACAATGTCAACGTAATCGTGCAGGGTTTAATGGCTTTGCAGATGAAACTGAACAAAGAAAACAACGCTTTAAACAATCTTTTACAAACGAAACGGCAAGTTGATACGGCGTTGCAAAATATAATGAACGCCATTGAAAACGGTATCTTCTCTAATACGACAAATAAGCGTTTACACGATTTGGAAGAACAGCAAGCCAATCTTGAAAAAGAAATCTTAATCAAAAAAAGTAAAACGGCAGTTGTATTATCTGAAAAGGAAATCCGAGAATTTTACGAACAGGCGTTACGGCTTGAACCGCAAATGCTTATAAACTATCTTGTGAAAGAAATTTTAGTATATGATGATGAAATCGTCATTAAATACAACACCCCGACAACGATTAGTCCTGACGAAAGTCAGGGCTTTTCTTTTTATCATAAAACGCTTAAATTTGCTTATAAAGTCCGTCAAAGACGGGATATGAAGAAATTTGAAATCAAAATAGAAATTCGAGTATAACAGCCAAGTAGAAAACGGCTATTTATTCCACGGTACTCTTGACAAGAGCCTCTTAGGAACGTGGTTGTAAGGCAATACCGCCAAACACCACAGCCCCAAGGGGCTTTTTTTCTTGCCGTGGCAAATAGCCTACCACATTCCTTTCTCTTGTCAAGAGCCTTTCGCGGCATAAACCGCCGTTTTTAGCTTAATTGCATAAGGGCAGGGATTTATTCAAAGCATAATTAAAAGCGTTTCCTTAGCCCAAAGAAACGCCCTAAAAACGATTTTGTATTTATGTATAAAAAAAGAGAAACCCAACGCGAACATAAGTGGTTCGATTTAGGTTTCTCTTGGTGGAGATAAACGGATTCTCGCCTACGGCGAGAGCTTCTCTCGCAACCATGTTTGTGATTATCTTTTACTTCCCTGTTTTTGCTCGTTCACACGAACCGCTGTTAATACAGTGGTTCGTGCGTTACTTATCTCCACCACGCAAAAAAAAGACGGCTATTGCCGTCCTTTGCGTGGTGGAGTAAGAGCAACCTAAATCGAACCGCCATTTCTCCTATTCTACTATATAGTGATTACCATTTGCATAAAATTCCTTTAATTCAAATGGCGTTTCAAAATAGCTATTATATAAAACCGATATAGTATCTTCTTTAATTGTGATTTCATTTAATAAATTGATTGTTACTCCTATTTCACCTTGATTATTTTGATATACAGATTTAAAGAAATGATAATAACATTTTTCACCTTTAAACGAATAAATATATCCTAAGACCTTACCTGCGTGGTCGCACGCAGTTTTTTTATAATTTTCAATATCGTTAATTTTCTGATAACCAATCAATTTATTTTCCACTACGCAAAATGAATTTATAACTTTTATATCATCAACTCCACCAAACGTATCATAATAGAAATCATATTCCGACGTTTTAATTATTTTATTATTTGCCCATATTTTGCCAACCGCCATTTTAGAGGTAAAGCCATAGGCATTTGAAAAAGCATTGACAAAAGTTAAAAAAAGAATTATTATCACAAGCGACAACAAACTAATAATAGTTGTCCATAAATTACGTATTTTTTTATTTTTTACAATAGAAATATTTTCTGTTTCTTCATTCAATGGAAATTCCTCTCTTGAAACATTAAAAAATGTAAGCAATGCTTTGTATGATGTTTCATTTGGTAACCCAAGACCGTTTTCCCATTTTGCTATTGCACTTCGACTAACATATATTGAATTTGCTAATTCTTGTTGTGATACGTGTTTTTCTATTCGAAGTTTTTTTAATCTATCCTTAAACTCCATAATTATCCTCAAAGAGATTATTTTGATACAAATATTATAGCATATTACAAAGAAAAAATCTATAATTTTATTGTTACTTTCGCTTGTTACGTTGTTACTTTTAGGAAATAAAAACTTAAAAATGGTACTGCGGTGTGCCGTTGTATTACACAAAAATAAAAATCACCGCCAAGGCGGTGTATGGAATTTGCAATAGCAGAATGTAATCAATTTTAATTGTATGTAATCAAGCCGAAAAAATGGCATACGTCTTACGGCGAGGACATACACGGCAAGCCGTGATACCATACCAAGCCTTTTGGCTTGAATAAAAATGACCTAAAACGAAGCGGTTCGTTTTAGGTCATTTTTGGTGGAGATAAGCGGATTCTCGCCTATGGAGAGGGCTTCTCTCGCAACCATGTTTGTGATTATCTTTTACTTCCCCGTTTTTGCTCGTCACACGAACCGCTGTTAATACAGCGGTCGAGCGTTACTTATCTCCACCACGCAAAAAAAAGACGGCTATTGCCGTCCTTTGCGTGGTACGCGGATTCTCGCCTACGGCGAGAGTTTCCTCTCGCCGTCAAGTTTCGTACTTGTTTCTTATTTGATTTTTCGGACGCTCGTCACACGAACCGCTGTTAATACAGCGGTCGAGCGTTACTTATCTCCACCAAGCAAAAAAAAGACGGCTATTGCCGTCCTTTGCGTGGTGGAGATAAGCGGATTCGAACCGCTGGCCTCCTCGTTGCGAACGAGGCGCTCTACCAACTGAGCCATATCCCCATGAGCATTAACTATTATATACCTTTCCTTTTCTTTTGTCAACGATTTTTTATCGCTTTTTTCATTATTTTTTAATTTTTTTTGTAAAGTCTTCTCGATTGGTTTCGAGAAGACTTTATTTTACGCTTTACTCTTTACTTTCATGAGTCGTACGACCGCCGCTCTTTCGTTTTCGTCAAGTTTATCCTTGATATACTTAATCGTTTCTTCCAATTGCGGAATCATAACGTATTCGAGCGCGTTTACACGCCGTTTATTCCGTTCGATTTCCTCGGCGAGCATTCGCACCGTTTTTTCCGTTTGTGCCAAAGCCACCATTTTCGGCAACAGGTCGGACGCCTTTTGCACCGAATAATCCGCCTCGCCCGTGATTTCCGAATACGCGTACGGCAAGCCGTCCGCGCGTTTCTCGCTCGAAAGCGTGACTTTCGGCACGTCCACGCCCATTACGCTTTCCGTCTTGCACTCCGCCGTCACCGCAACGGAAGGCATCGCGAACGCCGTTTCCGCCTCGAACGAGGGGGTTACGGACCGCGCAATCGAAAAGGCGCGCAAGACCTCGGAAAGTTCTTTCTCCACCTCTTCGCGCAAGCTTTTCGCCTCGCGCAAAATCACGGTGAATCTCCGCACCATTTCGTCCGATTTATCTTTCAACAACTTATGCCCGCGCACCGCCGTCGAAAGACGTGCTTTTAGCTTTTTAAGCTCCATGCGCGTAGGGTTTACGTTAAGCCTCGCCATCGTTCTCCTCCGCGCTATCCGACATATATTTCTCTATATACGCCGTGCGGATACGCTTCAACTCGCTCTTAGGCAAAATGCGCATAAGCTTCCAGCCGAGTTCGAGCGTTTCCTCGATTCCTCTTTCCGTATCAAAGCCTTGATTGACGTACTCTCTTTCGAACGCTTCGGCAAACTTTGCGTACAGTTTATCCGTATCCGAGAGCGCCGCTTCGCCCAAAATCGCGGAAAGCTCTTTCGATTCTTTACCGCGCGCATACGCCGCGAAAAGCTGGTTCATAGTATCCGCGTGATCCTCACGCGTTTTATTTTTACCGATACCCTTATCCTTCAAACGGGAAAGGGAAGGCAAAACGTCAATGGGCGGGTTTACGCCACGCTTATAAAGGTCGCGCGAAAGGATAATTTGCCCTTCGGTGATATATCCCGTAAGGTCGGGAATCGGATGCGTTTTGTCGTCTTCGGGCATGGTCAAAATGGGAATTTGCGTAATCGAGCCCTCTTTACCGCGAATACGCCCCGCGCGTTCGTACAAACTTGCAAGGTCGGTATACAAATATCCCGGATACCCTCTACGCCCGGGCACTTCTCTACGCGCCGCCGATACTTCGCGGAGTGCTTCCGCGTAGTTGGTGATGTCCGTCATGATAACGAGCACGTGCATTCCCTTTTCAAACGCCAGATATTCCGCGCAAGTAAGCGCCATACGGGGCGTGGAAATACGCTCTACGGCAGGGTCGTTGGCAAGGTTCGTGAACAGTACCGTTCTTTCAATCGCGCCCGTTCTCTTGAAATCGTCTACGAAATACTGTGCTTCTTCGAAAGTGATACCGATCGCGGCAAACACTACGGCAAACTTACAGTCCCCGCTTCTAACCTTTGCCTGACGCGCGATTTGCGCGGCAAGCTCGGCGTGCGGTAGACCGCTCATGGAAAACACGGGCAACTTTTGTCCGCGCACGAGCGTATTCAACCCGTCGATGGCGGAAATACCCGTTTGAATAAATTCGTTGGGATAGTCTCGCGCGGCGGGGTTGATGGGTTCGCCGTTGATATCCATTTTCTTTTCGGGAATGATCGGCGCACCGCCGTCGCGGGGATTGCCCATACCGTCGAACACTCGACCGAGCATATCCTCGGACACGGCAAGTTCTTGGCTATGCCCCAAAAAGCGTGCTTTTGCGCCCGCGATTTGCAAGCCTTGCGAATTTTCGAAAAGCTGTACGACCGCTTTATCGCGGTTGATTTCCAATACTTTACCGCGACGAATCTCCCCGTTCGTATTTACGATATCCACGAGTTCGTTATACTTAACGCCCTCGACGCCCTCGACGACCATCAAAGGTCCGACGACTTCACGAATCGTTTTATATTCCTTAAACATCGTCGTTACCTCCTTCCGCAATTGCTTTAAGCTCCGTTCTCATGGTGGCGAAAATTTCGTCGAACTGCGCCAATTCATTCTCTTCGATATACTTCGCGCGTCCGATTTTTTCCTTGCACGAACAAGCGAGAATATCGTTCAAATCGGCGTAATTGCCAATCGCCTCGCCCGCAAGTCTATTGAACTCGTAAATGAGTTTCAACATCAAAAACTGTTTTTGCATCGAAGTGAAGGTATCTACTTCGTGGAATGCGTTTTGGTGCAAGTAGTCTTCGCGCACGATCTTCGCCGTTTCCATGGTAAGTCTATCCTTGGAGGAAAGTGCGTCCATACCGACGAGGCGGACGATTTCGTCCAGCTCCGCTTCCTCTTGCAATATCGTCATAACGAATTGACGGTATTTCAAGAAATCCGCGCTTATATTTTCGTTGTACCATTCTTTCATTTTATCCGCATACAGCGAGTAGCTGATAAGCCAATCGATCGCGGGGAAATGCCGTTTATACGCAAGTGCGGACGAAAGTCCCCAGAACACTTTTACGATACGAAGCGTGGCTTGCGCGACGGGTTCGGACAAGTCGCCACCCGGAGGAGAAACCGCGCCGATTGCCGTAACCGAACCGATTTTTTCCTCGCTTCCGAGCAATTTCACGATCCCCGCGCGTTCGTAAAACTCCGCCAAACGGGAGGAAAGGTACGCGGGATAGCCCTCGTCGCCGGGCATTTCTTCCAAGCGTCCGCTCATTTCACGGAGTGCTTCCGCCCAACGGGAAGTCGAGTCCGCCATAATCGCTACGTTGTAGCCCATGTCGCGGAAATATTCCGCAATCGTGATCCCCGTATAAATAGACGCTTCACGCGCCGCAACGGGCATATCCGAAGTGTTCGCGATAAGCACCGTACGCTTCATGAGCGGTTCGCCCGTTTTCGGGTCTTTCAGCTCGGGGAATTCGTTCAAAACGTCCGTCATTTCGTTCCCGCGCTCACCGCAACCGACGTACACGATTATGTCCGCGTCCGCCCATTTCGCAAGCTGGTGTTGTACGACCGTTTTTCCGCTCCCGAAAGGTCCGGGTACGGCGGCAACGCCACCTTTGGCAATCGGGAACAGCGTATCGATAACTCTTTGTCCCGTAACCATGGGTTTATCGGGGGAAAGTTTTTCTTTATACGGTCTGCCTTTACGAACGGGCCATTTGCGAAGCATACAAACGGGCTTGATTCCCGTTTCTGTGCTAATTTCCGCCACCGTTTCCTCGATGGTGTACTCGCCCTCCGCAATCGAAATTACTTTACCCGCCACGCCTTGCGGTACGAGGATTTTATGCTCTACGATTTCCGTTTCGTTGACGATACCCAAAATATCGCCTGCGACGACGCTGTCGCCAGCTTTTACCCTGGGAATAAATTTCCATTTCTTTTCACGGTCGAGATTGTTGACGGAAACGCCACGGGAAATACGGTCGCCGTACTTAAAATACAGCGCGGTGAGCGGGCGTTGTATGCCGTCGAAAATACCCGTTATAAGCCCGGGCGCAAGCTCCGCGGAAAGCGGTTCGCCCGTGGAATAAACCTCTTCGCCAGGACCAAGCCCCGCCGTTTCTTCGTATACTTGAATGGAAGCTTTATCCCCGCGAAGCTCGATAATTTCACCGATCAATCCCTTTTCGGACACGCGAACGACGTCGTAAAGCTTGGCATCCGCCATGCCCTCGGCTATAATCAAAGGTCCGGAAATTTTTACTGTCTTACCTGCCATTATTTTATCCTCACTTTTACCCCCGTTTCAAACGGAAACGGTACGGGAGTTCAATCTTTATTAAAAAGTATATCCACGCCAAGCGCGCGTTCCATGGCGTTTTTCAACACTTCCATGCCGTAGCCCTCGCTACCTGCGCCCGAAGGTATACTCACTACCACGGGATAAGGTTCTTCGTCAAACCGTTTCAAAAAATCGGTGAGTGGACGAGCCAAATCTTCCGTGATAAAAATAATTTGATATTCTTTTGCGAGCTTACGCAAAAGCTCGCGCGCCTTTTTTTCGTCTTCCGCAGGGAAAGTCGCGACGCCTGCGGCTTTGAAAACCATAATCGAATCGCCGTTCCCGACGATTGCCGTTTTACCCGTCATACGCGCACCCCCTTAAAAAACCCGCAAGCGACGCTTGATATCCCGTTCGCTCAAACCTGCAAGCAAGCAAACGAACGCGATTCGCACGTTTGCGTTCTCCGCTCTTCGGCGGTAAACGTAATATAAGAACGGTTCGCTTTTTTGCAAGTCGTATTTGCGCTGGGCAAAATACGCCGTATCGTACCCGCCGAGAATTTTCTCTGCTTCCGTAAACGGCAAGCCCTTTTCCTTTGCGGAAAAGCAAATCTTGACGAACTCGGCGTAGGGCGTGCTTTGAAAGGCTTTTTTCGCTTTCTCCGTATCCGCGTCGAACAGCGTTG
The DNA here is from genome assembly GCA_017415505.1 of Clostridia bacterium. Lineage (GTDB taxonomy): Bacteria > Bacillota > Clostridia > Christensenellales > Borkfalkiaceae > Scatosoma. Next base: position 26,742 of record JAFQGG010000049.1, on the reverse strand, counting down.
CAAGCTGTTTTTCCGTTAGCGTGCCCGAGGGCAAATATTTCCCCGCGACAAGCTCCGCGCTTCCTGCGCGGAACGCGATTAAAATATTCGTCATATCCGCTTTTGCCGACAAGAGCTTTTTAAGCGTGCCCCGCTTTACGGTTTCCCGCAAATGCGTATACAGCGCCTTTTCGAAAATCTCGCCAAGTTTTGCGCCCGAAGGCGTTTCGTGTAGTAACGCAACGGCGTTTTCGCACGCTTCTTTCAATCTCGGACACGACGCAATCGCGCGATAGTCGTTTTCCTTTACGCAAGCGGACAAAGTTTCCACGGGAATCAAGCCCTGCGGAGCAAGCATACGCTCGGCGGACTCTTCCAAATACGAAGCTTTGATTAGCGCCTTGGCGTTATGGAAGTCGCGCGGAGAAAGCAGGTACGCCGCCTCTTTATCCGAGGGCGCGTATTCGCGAATAAACGCGTCGAGTTTCTCCTCTTCCACGGCAATGAGCTTTTCATACTCGTACACGCTCGTCGCCGTTTCCGCTCCACCGCCGTAACCGCAATCGAGCAAAAGGCGAAACGCCTCCTCTGCCGTCAATTCGCAGAGGCGGAAAATCTTATCTTTGAGTAGATATTTTTCCCGCGCGGCTATTACGCCGTTCGTATACGTTACGTCGAATCGTGCCATGTTCTATCCTCTTACTTTCTTAGCGGAACAAATCCACCGCCAATTTCGCTTGATACGCTTCTCTATCGGTAGCAAGAATTGCACCGAAAGAAAGATCCTTATCCGCGATTCTCCCCTCCAAACGCATTCCACCGTCAAGAGGCAGTCTTTGCAAAGACACTTTTACCCCGCGTTGCTCAATCACGGGCAACGCGCTTACTTCTTCGCCGTAGCGGAAGTTTTCCGCAAAGTACAGCGTATCCCCTTCCTCGGCGTATTTTTGTAAAAGCGTATCGGCGAGTTTTAACGCGTCTTCCTTTTCCAACGCAATCATACGCGAAAGCGCAAGTGCGTAGACGGCGTCTACCACTTTGCGTTTTTCCCGCAAGACGATCTTCGCGCTTTCCAAGCGCGCGTCCGCCGCTTTTTTTTCTAAAATACTTTCTCGGCGTTTCGCAATCTCCGCTTCCGTTTCACGGCGAATCTTTTCCGCGCGCGAAGAAGCGTCCGCCAAAATTTTGGCGGCTTTCGCCTCCGCTTCCGCTACGATCGCCTCTGCGTCTGCGTTTGCGTCGGAAAGTATTTTTTCTACGATATTTTCCGTACTCATCGTTCAATAATTAAATCGCGCTAACGAGCATGATCGAGATGATAAGACCGAGAATTGCATAGAACTCGATCATACCGGGATATACGATAAGCTTACCCGAAAGCGATTCTTGCTTACTTACCGCATAGATACAGTTCGCCGCCGATTTGCCTTGGAAATACGCGGAAAACAAGCCGGACAACGCCATAGGAAGCACCGCGCCGACCATCGCCCAACCGAGCTCGGTGCTCATGCCTTGCACGAGCGAACCGGAAGCAATGATTCCGATAATAAAGCCGTAAATACCCTGTGTTGCGGGAAGCAACACGAGAACCATGACTTTACCGAACTTCTTGGGATCTTCACCCAAAACGCCGGCTGCCGCCGTACTCGTCTTATAAAGACCAATACACGAACCGATGCCGCAAAGCAGAACGCAAGCCGCAATGCCGATCATAGCAATAGAGTAACCCATAATAAAAATCCTCCGATTTTTGTTTTTCTTAATTATTTATCAAATAGATATATTTATGATTCGAACCGAGCGGGGCGAACAATTCGCCGTCCCCCTCGAAGAACCGACCGTAAAACTCCACGTATTGCAATCTTGCGTCGTGAATATACGCGCCGAGCAGGTTCATAACGAGGTTGAACGCGTGCCCTACGAGCAAAATGATCACGCCGAGCACGATAAACGCTATATTCCCGCTCGTGATAAACTGTACGCCGTAGCCTCCGATAATTTGTGCGATTACCGCGCCCGAAAGCATAAGTCCGTACAAACGCGCGTAACTTAAAATATCCGAAGCGTAATTGATAACGCCGTACGCCGCGCCGAATCCCTTGGCTAATTTACCGAAGAACTTCTCGCGCCTGCCTGCCGTAATCATGGCAAGCAAAAGCGTAACCCCCGCGGTAATACCGCCGACCGTTCCGAGAACGGGAATACCCGCCTCGTCCACGAAGCCGAGGATCGCAAGCCCTACCCCAACGGAAAAGAGCGCCCACAAAACGCCTTCACATATACCGTCGAGAATATTTCCCCTGCGCCACTCCTGCCAAGCCTTACAAACATACCCAACGAACAGTTGCAAAATACCGAGTTCCATGGCGATAATCAACACGCTCGGAACGGATATTCCCGCAAGCGACCACATATCCGTTTGCGGATTGGGCATCACCGTAAAGGGAAGGAAAGTAAGCCCGAACAGGGAGTTGAACAAAGCGCCCCAAACGATGGCGAACACACCGCCGATAGAGAAAGCTCCCGCCAAACGGGAAAGACCCGTAGGTCTTGCCTTATTTTTCAACCAAAGATACCCGCCGACGACCGCCATCAATAAGCCGTAGCCCGCGTCCCCGATAATAAAGCCCATAAACAGGGAGTAGAAGAACGCCATCACGGCGTTGGGATCGAACTCCCGATAATTGGGTGCGGAATAGTTATTGGTGATCCCCTCGAAGTTGGAAACGATCGAATTATTTCGAAGGAGCGTAGGCGGCGTATCCTCTTCCGTCGGATTGGAAAATTCGAACCAAATCGCTCGATTCAAGCCGTTCAACGCTTCGCTTACAGCCGTTTCCGCGTCCTTGGGCACGAACGCCTGCATGAGGAAAGTACGTTCCGTTGCGCGCAATTTCCCGCTCGTTTCCTCTTTTTCCAACGCAAACGCGAGATAATCGCAATATATTTTCAACGGACGAATTTGCGTTTTTAATTCGTAGAGCGCAACGCCGTTTGCCTGCAACGCGCGTTGCAATTTTTCTTTTGTTTGCGTGAGGTTCGCGTACAGCTCCACGCCGTTAATTTCTTCTTTATACGGACAGTCCGCAAACGCAAACGAAGCCAAAACCCCGTCCGTTTCCGCCGTTATGCTCTTATGCGCCGCCACGAAAAACAAAGCGTTATCCCCGTCCAAATTAAGTACTTCAAACGCGCAAAGCGGAATTTCGCTCAACGCCTTTTTCGCGTTTTCCGCGAGGTTGGCGGGTGTCGTTCCAAGGCGAATCCGCGTGCGGAGCGTATCGTGAAATTCGCTAAATTTCCGTTCTACGCCCTTATAAATTTCCGCGCTCCGTAGCTCTTTCACCGTCTTGGCAAGCTCCGCAATCAAGCGGTTTTTCTCGTCAACGAGCGACTGTATACGCAAAACGGCGTTTTCCGCCTCCTCGCGTTTTTCCTTTGCGCTCATGAACTCGGAATAGGTCACTTCAAAGCCGTCTTTCAACGCGCCGGAAGAAATTCCCAAGTCTTTTTCGTACGATTCCACTTCGCAACAAAGGGAAAACAGCGCGGCTTCCACCGTGGCAAGGCGCACACGCAATTCCTCCGCGTCCGCGTCAAAAACGGGTACGACGGTGTTCTCCGCATCCTTATGCAGAGTAATTTCCACCGCGCCCGTGCGCTGTAAAGCGTTTAATATCGCGTCTTTGTCGTACGACATTGCCACGAGATTAAGTTTTCGCATTTCAGCAATCGCCACGAATAATCCTCCCTACGATTTCGCTTACTTCGTCGTCGGCGTTCTTCAACGCTTCCGCGCAATACTCGCGGGCTTTGCGTTCTTCGCCTGCAACCGTTTCCGCGTAGCGTTTGTCCGCCTCCGCTTTCGCCGCTTTCATTTGCGTATCGGCGTACGCCTTACAAACCTCTGCCGAGGTCTTTTCCTCACGGGCAGCCTGCTCTTCCGCCACGGCAATTATTTGCGCCGCCCTTTCCGTTGCGTCGCTTCTAATTTTCGCGCCCTGCGCCTCCGCTTCCGTAATTGCTTTGATAATCTCTTCCGTCATGTTTGCCTCGTTGCAAATAGTTTATAACATTATTAATTTTATTATACCACTTTATCCCACTTTTGTCAATAACACGAACCGAACTTTTTCTACATTTTACGCCATTTTCGCAAAAAAAACAAGAAATCGCAAAGTTTGCAATTTCTTGTTTTTATTCACATATAACGATAACGCTTTTTTTGCGCAAAAATGAGAATCACCGTCAATATAAGCGTAACCCCCTCCGCTACGACGAGTGCCGCCCAAACGCCGTCAAGTCCCCAAAATACGGGAAGCACGAGCACCGCCACTACTTGACAAAAGAAGGTACGCGAAAAGGAAATGAGCAGGGAAATTCCGCCGTTGGAAAGCGCGGTGAAAAACGCCGAGCCGAAAATATTAAAACCGCATACCAAAAACGCGAACGCGTTCACGCGCAAGCCGTGCGCCGTCATTTCCAAAAGCGCAGGGTTTCCGCCGACGAAAATCGCCGACAGCGGTCGGGCAAACAAAAACGCAATCAAGGTCATTACCACACCGCCGACGGAAGTGAGAATCACGCTTTTTTTGAATACGTTTTTTAGCTCGTCATGGTTTTGCGCACCGTAATGATAGCCTATAATCGGCGCGCTTCCTACCGAGTAACCGAGATACACGGCAATGAAAATAAAGCCGATATACTGCAATACCCCGTACGCGGAAACGCCGTCGATACCGACGAGTCCCATGAGTTGCGCGTTGTACACGATCCCGACCACGGAAAGAGAAATATTCGTCATTAACTCGGAAAGCCCGTTGACGCATACTTTGCCGAGCACTTTCCCGTCAAAATTGGTTTTTCCAAGCCGTAACAAGCTATCATTTTTTCTACCAAAATAGATAAGCGGTAACACCCCGCCGATAAATTGATTAAGAGCGGTGGCAGCCGCCGCGCCGAACAAGCCCCACTTGAAAACGAGAATGAACAGCGCGTCGAACAGGATATTTCCGCAACCCGCCGCAATCGTGACGTACAGACCAAGACGGGGTTTCTCCGCCGTTATGAAAAAGCCTTGAAACGCGTTTTGCAACATGAACGCGGGCAACACGGCGAGAATCGTACGGGCGTACATAACGCAATACTCGATTAGCAACGCCTTATCGTCCGCCGACAAGTTTTTCTCGTTTCGCGCAAACAGTTCCGCCATGGGGCGGGCAATCGATATCCCAATCACCGAAAGCACCGCGCCGATAACGACGGTCGTATATACGAGCATGGAAAAAATGCGATTCGCGCGCTCGTTGTCCCCTTCGCCGAGTACCTTGGCAACCGCCGCGTTCCCGCCCGTGCCGAGCATAAACCCGACCGAGCCGAGAATCATGATCAAAGGAAAAATTAAGTTGAGCGCGGCGAACTCGATATCCCCTACGTAGTTGGAAACGAAAAAGCCGTCTACGATACCGTATACGGAAACGAATACCATCATAATAATCGACGGTAAAACGAAACGAAGCAAGCGACCGTAATTAAAATGTTCGGATAATTTTATTCTTTCCATATTTTATTCCAAAAGAAAACCCGTCTGCTTTTGTGGGCAGGCGGGTTTTGATTTAACGATTAGTTCTCGATATCGAGCAAGTCTTGATAACGCTTCGTGAACAGTTCTACGGAGTCCTTATAATCGTTCAACACCGTGTTTTGCATCGCGTTCGCGTGGTTCGTTGCCGAGGTGGATTTCAACGATTCGTAGAAGAGGTAGGAGAACGTTCCCTCCGTTTCCTTCTCCGACGCGATAAACCCGTCTTCCGCGTTCGCGTCGTCGCCGAACACTTCCCCGCCGTCGAACTTATAGGTACAGTAGATAATATGCCAACCGTATTGCGAAGGCGCAACCACGTACGTACCTACGCCCTTCTTTACGGCGTACTGCGCCGCGTATTCGAATTCGGGAACGAAGTCCGTCTTATAGGGAGATACCGCGTAACCCATATAGGTGTTCAAGCAACCCGTATCCGTGCTGTACGCAAACATCAATTCGTTGACAGCCGAAAGCGCTTTGTACGCAGGCGTATCTTTCTTGAAGTATTCGGACGCTTTCGCCGTCGTGCTCAAATCGCCCACTTTGCCTTCGTAATAGATAAACTTGCTGTAATCTACGACGTTGTTCACCGAATAAGGCGTATCGTCGTCGTACTTCGTTGCGTAAGCACCGCTTGCCACGCTACTGCCTACGCTGTAATTGATATAGTTTTCCATTTCGGTGATAAATTCGTTAATGGAAAGCTTCGTCGGCGTCGTCTTGTATTCGTCGTCCACGAGTGCTACCGTGCCTTGATACGGGTATTTGCCCGTATATTGCGTAAGCGTTTCGTATTTTTCCGTGTTCGTGAAGTTATCTTCAAAGAACAACCAACCCTTTGCGTTTGCCGTCGCGCCGTAGAAATCTCCGTCCGCCGTAGCCGTTACTTCGTAACCGTAGTTGGTGTGTTCGTCCGTGCAAATCCAAGCGGAACGCAAATCTTTTGCCTCGACCTTGGCAAGAATATCTTTACGAACTTCGAACAAGCCCGCTTCGGAAAGACCTTTCTTTTCCGCCGCCGAATATTCTTGGTTTTGCGCGTCGGAGAACGGGATCAAGATATTGTACACGAAACCGAAGTCTTGCAAACCGTAAAGAATGAACTTATCGTCGGAAACGCTATCAAGCGCCGTATCGAACACCGTATAGTCGTCCGTATACGCAAGTTGTTGCCCCTCTTTAAGCTCGTTATACTTCGCAAGCACGTCCGCGTCCGTCATACGCGCGATCGCCGCGTCTTTCATTTCGTCTTGATACTTGGTAACGAGTGCCTGTCCGAGCGTGGAAGAAAGTTCCATATAATAGTATTCAAGCTCGGTAACCGCCGCCGTATTTTCCCCGTCCTTGATCAAGCCGTAGCCTTCGATATTCGCAAGGAAGGTGTTATACGCTTTCTTTCTCGTCGTAGGCGTAGAACCGTCTACCTTTTCGTACGCACCGCACGAATCGAGCGTGTTGCGACCCGTATATACGCCGTAATCCAACTTACCGTCCTTCATGGGAAGATAGTCTTCCTTTTCCGTGCCTACGTTCGTGGGCGTGGTACGGGATTCGCCGTGCGAATGCGTTTCGTCCTCTTCGGAAATGAAATTCGCCTCGCCCGCGTCCAACGAATCGTTGAGCGATTTCAAAAGCCCGTATTCCGCTTCGTAGTACGCTTTCATGGATTCCGCGTCCGTCTTACCGAAGTCGGTAAGATAATATTTCATGGTAAGCACTTCGGGATACGCTTCGTAAAGTTCCTTTACCCTATCCGAAACACCGTTGAGTTCGTTCGTCTTAAAGGTTTCGAACGAAGTGATAGAATCGGTAGACTCCGCGCCCTTTTTCAAGAAATACGCCACGGCGTACTGCGTCAAGATTTTGCGTTGCGTAAGCCCGTCCATCAACATATTGAAAGTATCTTCGTAGGAATAGCCGTAGTTGTTCACGTAGTTATAACCCACGTTGAGGAAGTAAGCAACGAGGTCGCGCTTGGGGATATCGGCGGAAAGCTTGCCCTCCGAAATAAGCGTGGACACTTCGTCCGCATAATTTTGGTATTCCGTATCGCTAGCAAGCTTTTCCGAAATGTCCACGGTAGCAACGATTTGTTCCAAATCTTTCATGCTGTCCGTTACGAGGAATTGACAACCCGTCGCCCCTACCGTAAGCCCCAGCGCAAGGAAGATCGCCGCAGTCTTTTTTAACATTTGTTTTTTATTCATAAAAATCTCTCCGATTTTGTTTATCGCGATTTTTTCTGTGCCGTTAAAAGAAGAGTTCTCCTTTTAACTCCATATACAGCTATTCTATATTATAACCTATTTTTTCGTAAAGTGCAAACGTTTTTACTCACATTTTCGTGAAAGTTAGCGCAAATTTCAAAAATTTCGTCATTTCCGCCATCAATTCCGCCGCGTCGCGCTTCCCAAACAGCTCTATCACGGGCGCTTCGGTCATATTTAAGCGCACGACGGATTTATATTTATCCATCGCCGCGAGAATCCGTTCGTCCCCGATCGCATCCAGCGAGGGAAATTCGAGCGCGCCCACGCCGTTGACGACGGAGATCTTGCGGATATTGAATTTCGAAGCGTAACTTTTGAGTACGGCGATCACCATAAGGTTTTCGACGGCGCGGGGCAACTCGCCGTAGGTATCGCGCAAGGAAGCGTATACCCGCTTATAATCGGCAATCGAGGAAATCTCCGCGATTTGCTTATACGAATCCAATCGCCCCGCCGAGGATTCGATATATTTCTCGGAAATGTAGGCGTTGGCGCGAATATCCAATTCCGCCGATTGATGACTTTCGCCCGTAAGTTCTTCTTTGAGGAGTTTTGCGTAAAGCTCGTAACCCACTCTATCCATATGCCCGTGCTGTTCCGCACCGAGCACGTTCCCCGCACCGCGGATTTCCAAATCCCGCATGGCAAGCTTATACCCCGAACCCAATTCGGTGAACTCCATAAGCGCTTTCAAGCGCGCCGCGGCGTTCTCCGTCATTACCCGTTCGGGCTTGAAAGTGAAATAGGCGTGCGCCAATCTCGCCCCGCGTCCGACGCGTCCTTTGAGCTGGTAGAGTTGGGATATGCCCAATCTATCGCTGTCGATAACGATAATCGTGTTCGCGTTGGGCAAATCGATTCCGTTTTCGATAATCGTCGTCGTAACGAGGATATTCGAGTGCCCGCCGTAAAAATCGAGTACGGCGTTTTCAAGCGTATTTTTATCCATTCTTCCGTGCGCAACGGACACCGTTGCCTCGGGCACGAGTCTTCGAACGGTGGCGGCGAAGGTGAAAATACTCTCCACTTTATTGTACAGGATAAACACCTGCCCGCCACGGGAAAGCTCGCGGATACACGCGTCGCGGATAAGCGTTTCCGTTTCTTCCACGACGTAGGTTTGCACGGGCAATCTTTCGTGAGGCGGAGTGTGAATGGTGGAAATATCTCGAATCCCCGAAAGGGACATATGCAGCGTGCGCGGTATGGGCGTAGCCGTCATGGTAAGACAGTCGATATCCTTGCGCAAATGCTTGATCTTCTCTTTATGTTCCACGCCGAAACGCTGTTCCTCGTCCAACACCAAAAGTCCCAAATTCTTGAATTTGACGTCGGCGGAAAGCAAACGGTGCGTACCGATTACGAGGTCTATGCTTCCGTCGGCAAGTCCCTCCAATACCCGTTGCGTTTCCTTGGGCGTATTAAAGCGGTTCAAGCAGGCTATCCGCAAACCGAACGGCGCGAAACGGGCTTCCGCCGTTTGGAAATGCTGACGGCAAAGCACGGTGCTCGGACACATAAGCGCCGCCTGTTTCCCCGCCAAAACGCAAAGATACACCGCGCGGAACGCCACTTCCGTTTTCCCAAAGCCCACGTCTCCGCAAAGCAATCTGTCCATGACCTTATTCGAGGTCATGTCCTCTTTGATTTCCTCGATAGACGCCGCTTGGTCGGGGGTAGGAAGATACTCGAACGAGTCCTCGAACTCCCGCATGAACGCCTCGTTCGCGGGAAAGGCAAAGCCTTTATTTTCCGCGCGTTCCGCGTACAGCTGTTTCAAGTCGAACGCGAGCTTTTTCAACGAAGCCTTTACGCGCGCTTTCACCCGTTCGAACTCCGCCCCGCCGATTTTACTCAAATGGGGATTGCTTTCCCCCACGTACTTGGAAAGTACGTCCATGCTTTCCGCGGGCACGTAGAGCATATCCCCGTCCTTATACGCAAGGGCGATATATTCTTTCGTTCCGTCCGTCGTTTCTATCTTTTTCGTGCCGACAACCTTACCGATCCCGTGCGTTTCGTGCACGACGAAATCGCCCACTTCGGGCGCGGAAAACATATCCCCGCGCTTACGGCGAATACGGCGGTTGTCGGGGGCTTTGGTATACAAATCTCCCTCGCCCACGATCGCCGTTTTGCTATCGTGTAGCACCATACCCTTATCCACTTTCGATTCCAACACGCAAACGCCTTTCATTTCAGGCAAGGAATCGGGCAGTTTTACCGTGGATATATACTGCTCGGAAAGGTTCTCCGTCATTTTGACGGCGCGTTTTTCGTCCCCGCAACAAAGGAGCACGCGATAACCGCCCCGAAGCCAATTTTTGATATCCGTCAACAGCGCGGGAAAGCCGTTTAAGTACCGCGCCACGGGCGTGGCGGTGAAGTTGAAAATTTTCAACGGTTCGAAGAAGAACGGATTCCCCGTAAAGGTTTGCAACGCCAACCGCCGACAGCGTAAAATCCCCGACAAAAACGCGTTTTTGTCCGTGTACTGCGCAAAGGAAAAATCGAACGCTTCGCCCCCTGCCGTCAAGCGGTGAAAACGTTCCTCGTGCTCTTTATAAAGCCCGTTGAATTTATCAAACAGCGTTTTTCCCTCGTCGAATACGAGCACGCAATCGGGCGGTAAAACGGAGAAGAAATCCACCGAGTTTTCCAGCAAGGGAAGCACGAACGAGGATTCGCCGTTTTCCGCAGAGAGTATTTCCCCCGCGATCTCGCTCGCGCGGGCGTACGATTCGGAAGTTTTGAACGCTTTTACGCCCTTATCAAGCGCGGAAGCGATTCTCGGCAAATCGTTTCCCGAAACGATTACGTCGGTTGCGGACAAAATTTCCACCCGCTTCACCCCCGCGAGCCGTTCCCCCGTAACGATATCGTACGGCTTAATTTTCTCCACGGTATCCCCGAAGAAATCCACGCGCACGGGGTTTTCGGCGTTGACGGGATAGATATCTAAAATATCCCCGCGTAAAGCGAACGAGCCTTTGCTCTCCACTTCAAAGGTACGGATATACCCCATTTTCGTCAAGTCCTCGGGCAGGGAAAGAAAATCGCGATCCTCCCCCTCTTCGAGCGCGATTACGGGGAGTTTTTTGGGGAAAAGCTGTATGAGTGCGTCGATTTCCGCAACGATTACAGGGCAACCGTTTTGCATGGCGTACACCCCGTTCAAGCGACGGAACAAGGAGTCTTTGGACAGCGCCTTGCGATACGAAAGCACCTCGTCTTTTGCCGAAAGTACTTCCGTTTTCTTGCCCGAAAGCGCGGAAATATTTTGCGCCGCTTTGCGCGCGGACACGCTATCCGCCGTAATATACACGATCGGGGCGGGAATAAGCCCCGCAATCAAATACTTTAAGGAATCGGAAACGCCGAAAACCGCCGTAGGCGTACCTCGGCGGAGTTCCGTATTTAGCGAAGGATATTCTCCGCCTAAATTTTCAAAAGTGAAAAATTCCCGTTTCATCAATTATATTTGCACATTACCTTTTCTATATCCAAACCTCTTGCAAAATCGGCGGCGGCATCCCCCGCCTTTTTGCAAGCGTTGCCAAACAATTCGTAGTCCTCTTTCCGCACCTCGGAAAGCACGTAATTGATAATGGGGATATTCACTTCTTCGTCGCGAATCCCCACGCGGATACGGGCAAAATCTTTCAAGCCCGTTTCCCCGATAATGCTACGCATACCGTTATGCGTGCCCGCGCTCCCGCTTGCGCGGATACGGACTTTTCCTTTCGGCAAATCGTAGTCGTCGTAAATGACGAGCAAATTTTCCGCGGGGATTTTGTATTTGGACATGAGTTGTTTCACCGCCCTGCCCGAATTGTTCATATAGGTAAGCGGGCGGGCGAGTATTACCTTTTCGCCCCCGACGTACGCTTCCGCGACCGACGCTTCACATTCTTTCTTTTTGAATTTCGCGCCCAACGCTTCCGCGGCGTCGCCCACAGCGATAAAGCCTATGTTATGAAAAGTTTTTTCGTACTGTTTTTCGGGATTCCCCAAACCAACGATTAAATACATAATATCCTCTTCGTGAAAATCACCGCCACAATAGAAGCGGCGGCAATTTCATTGGTGTCTTTTTTATTAGTCGTAAAGTTTCGACATCGGCTTGTCGAGATATACGTTCTCGATCGCCGCCGCGAAGATATCCGCAACCGTAAGAACTTCGAACTTGTCGATTTTCTTTTCGTCGGGGAGGTGAATGGTGTCGAGCATAACGAGCTTGGTAATCGCGGAGTTTTTCAATCTCTCGATTGCAGGACCGCTCAATACCGCGTGCGTACAGCCCGCGTAAATTTCCGTTGCACCCGCGTCTTTAATCGCTTGCGCGCCTTGGCAAAGCGTGCCCGCCGTATCGATCATATCGTCGATCATAAGGCATCTCTTGCCGTTTACGTCGCCGATAATGCTCATAACTTCCATAACGTTTGCCTTAGGACGGCGTTTGTCGATAATCGCAAGGGGTACGCCGAACTTCTCCGCAACCTTTCTCGAACGCTTAACGCTTCCAAGGTCGGGCGCGACGACGACGTCGATATTCCCTTGCTTTGCAAAATAGTTATAAAGCGTAGGACCGCCGAGCAAATTGTCCACGGGGATATCGAAAAATCCTTGAATTTGATCCGCGTGCAAATCCATCGTCAAAACGCGGTCTGCGCCCGCTTCCGTAAGCAAGTTTGCCACGAGTTTTGCCGTGATGGGATCGCGCGAACGCGCTTTTCTGTCTTGACGGGCATAACCAAAGTAAGGTATAACCGCCGTAATACGACCCGCCGAAGCACGCTTCGCCGCGTCGATCATGATGAGAAGTTCCATCAAATTATCGTTGACGGGCGAACAGGTGGATTGGATAATGAAAACGTCTCTACCGCGGACGCTTTCCGCGATATGCACGTTTATTTCGCCGTCGGAAAAGGTGGTAACTTCGATTTCGCCGAGCTCGGTATTGAGCTTCTTCGCAATCGCCTTTGCCAAATCGCTGTTAGAGTTACCGGAAAACAACTTAATTTCATTGCCGTGAGTTATCATAAGTAACCTTCCTTAAATATTTTTTCCGCCGCCGTCGCTTTTCCGCGATCGACGAATGCGGTTTTGTCTTAACGTAGCCGTATATTATAATACCCGTTTTTGAAAATTAAGTCAAGGGAATAACGGGTGATTTTTGAAAATCTTTTTTTATTTTCCGTTCTCGTCTTCCTCGACCAAAGCCGAAAGCTCCGCTTTTTTGCGCTCTTTTTCCTCTTTTTGCTTTTGGCGCATAGACGAGAAGAAGTAGGTGAGTATGCCCGAGCATTGCGCTTCGCGCACTCCGCCGATTACTTCCGTCTTATGATTGAGAAGATTTGCCTCCGCAATCGCCAAGGTGAGCGATCTGCCCTTTTGCTCGTACGCGCCGAAATAAATTTTATCCACCCGCGCGTTCAAGCACGCGCCCATACACATGGGGCACGGCTCTAAGGTAACGAACAGTTCACACCCCTCGGGCAACCGCCAAGAATGGAATTTTTTACACGCTTTGTCTATCGCCGTCATCTCGGCGTGCGCGGAAGCGAGCTGTAATTTCGTACGGCGGTTATATCCGCGCGATACTACCTTATCTTGGTATACTACCACCGCGCCGATAGGCACTTCGCCCTCTTTGAGCGCGCGTTTCGCGCTTTTGAGCGCCTCGTTCATAAATTTTTCTTCTCTCGTTAATTTCCGCATCTTCGTTGAAATTCCTTTGCCAAGTCGCGCAACGCGCGCCCGTTCTTTTCTATAATATCTTGTAGCCCCGCTTCGCCTATCGGGTGCGAAAGTCCGTCCGCGCCCGCCTCGATCGTAAACGAGGGAATTTTCCGTTTTTCAATACACCAATCTTTATACCCGCCCGCACTCCCCTTTGCAAAGCAAAGCGGATAGCCCGTCGAACGGGAAATTGCCAGCGCAAGCGATTTATCCAACGCGCAAGCGTATATCGGTTGATAAAAATACCAATATATCTCCTCGCCTTTGGTGTGATAGCTCACCGTATAATTAGGGGAAATTTCTTCGGTAAACCGTTTCAACGCCATCGTTTCCGGCTCGGAGAACGGTCTTTCGCCTATATAATTTTCCGCGCCCGCTTCCCGCGTGTTTTTACTACCCTTCCCCCAACGCGCGGCGAAATTTTGATTGAGGTCCACCCCACGCCCGTTCGCTTTCCACAGCGAAAAATCCTCCCCGCCGTTCCAAGCAATTAGCCGTTTTTTCGTTTCCTCGTCCTCTACGCTTTGCAAGCCTTTTTGCGAAAGCAACGCGCCGTCGGGATTGACGAGCGGAACGAGCCAAAAACTACCCGTTTTCACACCCGTTTTGAAATGGTGTAAAGCAAGCTTCGCCGTAATAAATTCCCTACCGTGTATCGCGTACTGCGCAATCCCCACGGGCGCACCCTCGCCAATTTTGAGCGCAAACAGTTTCCGATGGAATACGCTCTCGCCGATAATTCGTTTTTCCGTTTTAGTGCTATCGTAAAACCGTTCTATTTCCTCGTATATATCCATACCGACAATATACGCGAACGGGCGAAGAAAAGTGCCCGTTACTTATGATACGCCGATCCGGAATTTATCATAAACGCGCGATATACCTGTTCGGCGAGAATCACCCGCATGAGTTGATGCGGGAAAGTCATATCCGAAAAGGAAAGCCGATAATCCGCCGCCCGTTTCACGCCGTCGGACAAACCGCACGAAGAACCGATAACGAAAGTGATATCCTTTCCCTCGTCCGTGCGTTTTTTGATCGTTTTCGCTAAGCCCTCGCTGGAAAGCTTCTCCCCTTCCACGCAAAGCGCAATAACGTACCCCTTACAGGCGCGGAGAATATCCGCTTCTTCCGCTTCGGGGTTCGCCCCCTCCGCAAGTTCTTTGATTTCCAATTTCACGAAGCGGGAAAGTCTTTTCGCGTACTCTGCGACCGCGTCGCGATAGAACGCTTCTTTTATCTTACCCACGACGGCAAAAGTAATTTTTTGCATTTTATACCCCCGACAAAAGCACGCTTATCCAAGTGAGCGCGCACACGAAAATCCCCACCGCCGAAAACAGGAAAAAGCGTTTCGCGTTCCCCTTTTCTTTTTCTTGCTTACAATCGGGTTTTTTGTCAAAGAAAATCAACCAACCCAAAGAAACGAGCAAACAGCAAACGGATACGCAAACGATTACGGTAAACACGGTCGGGGAAAACTGCGTAACGCCGAATTTATACATGAAAAGAACGAATAAGTTATTGAGGAAATGCGACAAAACGGTGGGAAGAATACTCCCCGAACGAACGGCGACGAGCGCAAACGCCGTACCGCAACAAAACTGATACGCCGTTTGGGCGGGGTTTTGGTGATACAGCGCAAAGAGCGCACCGCAAATCAAAACGCTCCCAAGCGTTCCGAACGCCGTTTTCAAGCCGTCCAAGATCGCGCCCCTAAAAATCAATTCTTCCAACAGCGCGGGCAACACCGCAATCACGAAAAACACGCCGATAAACCCAGCGCCGTCCGTGCTCGGCAGGGATATTCCCGCGTCCGTATACCCGAAATTTTCTAAAAACGATAAAAAGAGCGCGTTGAGTTCGGAGAGGGAAAGCAGTCCTATTTGCAACAAAACGGCAATCAAATAATATTTGGGCGCGCATTTCTGTGCGTTTACCGTTTTCTTAAAACTGCCCGTATACGCAAAATAAAAAACGGCGACGAGTACGAAAGATATTTGCGGTAACAAAAAATTGGCGTACAAAAACCAATCCTGCGTTTCGTAGCCCTCTTCTTTCATTCCCCCAAGCGCCGCCGCGAACACGAGAAACACGAACGACAAAATTACGGGTATTACCGCCGCCAAAGAAAAAGCTACCCCCGACGCTTTCGCGCCCGTAGGCTGTCCGAGTAGTTTTGAAAAGGGCGTAACGCCCCCGTTTTCGTTTACCTTTTTCATATTACTATTATAACAAATTTTTCCGTATTTGCAAACAAAAAACGAACGGTTACGCGATTTTTCCGTCCGTTTTCTTTTTTATCCGTCTTACTACCCGATAAGCTTTTCCCGAAACTCTTTAATGATGCGGTTTTCGATACGGGAAACCTGTACTTGGCTCACGCCGATTCTTTCCGCGACCTCGCTTTGCGTCATATCCCGAAAATACCGCAAAACGATAATCTTCCTATCCCGTTCGCAAAGCCCCTCGATTGCTCCGCGCAATAACATTTTATCAAGCATATCCTCTTGATCGTCCGTCGCGGGCAAAGTTTCGATAAGTTCCCTTTCCTTGCCGTCCTTGCGCTCGCTACCGCTTTGCAAAGATACGGGCATTTTGGACGAGCCCATTACGAACACCGTTTCCGCCTCGTCCATGCCAAATTGCTTTGCAATCGTGCTCACGGGCGGTTGTACGCCGTGTTCGAGAATATACGCTTCCACGAAAGCGTTCATTTCCTTTGCCGTTTGTTTCATGGAACGGGAAACTTTGACCGAGCCGTCGTCCCGCATAAAGCGTTTAATCTCCCCCGCGATCATGGGTACGGCGTAGGTGGAGAACTTCACTCCGAAGCGTTCGTCAAAACCCGCGATCGCTTTCAAAAACCCCATGCAGGCGATTTGGAAAAGGTCGTCGTAGTCCACGCCTTTCCCCAAATACCGTTTCACGATACATTTCACGAGCGATATATTGTGCGTAATCAACTCTTCTTTCGCGCGCGCGTCGCCCGTCTTTGCAAGCCGTATATATTCCATCGTGCTTTTATCGTCAAGCATCTGCCAATTCCCTAATCTCCCCGTTTTTCACCCAACCGATCCGTTTGCTCATGCACACCTGCGTGCCCTCGTTCTTCGCGCTACGCACGGAAAATTCGTCCATGAAGGTTTGCATAATCGTAAAGCCCATACCCGAGCGTTCTTCGCTAGGAAGCGTCGTGTAAAAGGGCGCGGTGGCTTGTTCCACGTCGTCGATACCGCACCCGCTATCCGTCACGGTGATATGTATAACGCCGAAGCCGTCCTCTTCTTTCGTCCTACACTCTATCGTGATTTTATCCCGCGCGCTTTTGCTCCCGTACGCGTGCACCACGCAATTCGTCACCGCTTCGCTCACCGCCGTTTTGATATCCGAAAGATCGTTGAGGGTGGGATTGAGAGAAAGGGCGAACGCCGCCACCGCGCTACGGGCAAAACTCTCGTTTTCGCTAATCGCCGCAATTTCCAATTTCATATAATTTTCCATAACTTTTCTCCTTTTCTTAAATTTTCGGAATGAGGGTGTACACACCGCTCATTTCCAATATCTTATCCGTGCTTTGCGTGAGGTTCGTTACGTACACGGGTATGCCGAATCGACGAAAGCGTTTGTACCTGCCTATCAAAAATCCTATCCCCGTCGAGTCCATAAAAGACACCCCCGAAAGATCGATTACGGCGCTTTCCGCCGCCGCGTATTCGTCGATAAGCCTGTCCGCCTCCCGCCTCGCTCTTTCGGCGGAATGTTCGTCGATCTCGCCTTGCAAAGTCATGTATACTATATTATTATTCGTCATTGCTTTTATTTGCATGGAATCCCTCCTTCGTTTCTCTAAATTCGCTACGAATCTATTGTAAAGGAAAGCAGGAAGAGAATTTTGTAAAAGAAAGTCGAAAAGTTTTTTCTTTTGTCGAAAAGTTTTTTTGATTTTTTGCAAAAAAACACTTGACTTTTTTTTACAAATCGTTTATTATATTCAAGCGTTGTGACGCATGGGCCTTTAGCTCAGTGGTCAGAGCTGTCGGCTCATAACCGATTGGTCCGCGGTTCGAATCCGTGAAGGCCCACCAAAATTTGATAATATACGGCCCAATAGCTCAGTTGGTTAGAGCGCCAGCCTGTCACGCTGGAGGTCGACGGTTCGAGCCCGTTTTGGGTCGCCAAAACACCCTTTTCCGTGGAAAAGGGTGTTTCTTTATGCAAAAACCGCTCCGAATTTCCGTTTCGGAGCGGTTTTTCTCAAAATTCAATTACTTGCGTACCGTCAACGATATTCCGTATCAAAGCCAAAACCTTGTGTTTTGCTTCGAACAGAACCTCGCCATATTATAAGTATTTTTTCAAAGCTTCCGCTTTATCCGTCTTTTCCCAAGCGAAGCCGTCGCGCCCGAAATGTCCGTACGCCGCCGTTTGTGCGAACACGGGTTTGCGAAGGTCAAGGGAACGAATAATCGAATACGGGCGAAGGTCGAACTCTTTTTTCACGATCTCCACCATCTTTTCGTCGTCTACTTTTCCCGTGCCGTGCGAATCGACAAACACGGAAACGGGATTCGCAACGCCGATTGCGTACGCCACTTGGATTTCCACCTCGTCGGCAAGCCCCGCCGCGACGAGGTTTTTTGCTATATAACGGCAATAGTACGCCGCGCTTCTATCCACTTTCGTGGGGTCTTTCCCCGAAAACGCGCCGCCGCCGTGCGCGCATCTACCGCCGTAGGTATCCACGACGATTTTTCTGCCCGTCAATCCGCTGTCCCCTTCCGGACCGCCGATTTCGAATCTACCCGTCGGATTTACGAAAATTTTCGTATTTTCGTCCATGAGCGAAGCGGGTATAATTTCGTCGATTACGAATTTTTTCATGTCCGCGCGAATTTGCGTTTGCGATACTACCGCGTCGTGTTGCGTGGAAACGACGATCGCGTCGATACGCTTCGCCACGCCGTCCTCGTACTCCACCGTCACCTGCGTTTTTCCGTCGGGACGGAGGTATTGCAACGTACCGTCCTTGCGAACCTTCGTAAGCCGTGCCGCCAATTTATGCGCAAGGGAAATACTCAACGGCATAAGCTCGTCCGTTTCACGGCAAGCGTAGCCGAACATCATACCTTGATCGCCCGCGCCGATCGTATCCGCCTCGTCCCCGCCCGCTTTTCTTTCCACGGACGCGTTTACGCCCATGGCGATATCGGGGGATTGGCTATGGATCGCCGTAATAATTTTACATTTGTCGTAGGCAAAAGTCCCGAAATCGTAGCCGATACGCTTGATAATTTCGCGTGCCTTTTGCTCGTAGTCCACGCTCGCCGTCGTCGTTACTTCGCCCATAATAAGCAAGGTATCGAACGCCGCCGAACATTCGATTGCCGCCCGCGCGTGCGGGTCAACGGTTAAAATCGCGTCGAGAATCCCGTCGGAAATA
Organism: Clostridia bacterium; assembly: GCA_017415505.1. Taxonomy (GTDB): domain Bacteria; phylum Bacillota; class Clostridia; order Christensenellales; family Borkfalkiaceae; genus Scatosoma. Next base: position 7,724 of record JAFQGG010000049.1, on the reverse strand, counting down.
TTATCGCAAACCTTGTCGGGATGTCCTTCCGTGACGCTTTCGCTGGTAAAAAACTTTTTCATGTAAAAACTCCTCTTTTTAACATAGTTCATTCCCGCCGTTGGGATTTGCGGGAAAGTTCCCACTCGAAATACGCTTTTTTCCGCAAAGAAAAAGCCGCGTTTTTCACTCGGGATATTCATTATACACCTTTTCACCCTCTTTGTCAACTTATTCTGCCCGTTTGGCGCAAACACGCTTGCAAATTTTTTTCGTTCATGATATACTATAAATACTATGGCTATCCACGACTGGGAAAAACTTTTACGAAACTGTACGCTTTGCCCCGTTTCTTGCGGTGCGAACCGCTTAGAAGGCGTCGGCGCGTGCGGTGTTTCAGGTTTGAAAATCGCAAAATATTATCTTCACCCCTTTGAAGAGCCTTGTATTTCGTTTGAAAAGGGTAGCGGAACGATATTTTTTTGCGGTTGTAATTTGCGTTGTCCGTTTTGCCAAAATTACGAGGTTTCCCGCGCCAAACGCGGAAAATCCCTTACCCCCGAATCCTTGGCGGATATATATAAAGAATTGGAAGATACGGGCGCGGAAAATATTTCTTTGGTAACGCCCGCGCATTTCGTTCCGTACTTGGTGCGCTCGTTTGAAATTTACAAACCGAAAATCCCCGTCGTATACAACACGGGTTCGTACGAAAAAACGGAAACGCTACGGCTGATCGACGAATTCGTGGATATCTATTTGCCCGACGTAAAATTTTACTCCCCTGCGCTTTCCTTGCGCTATTTAGGAAAAGAGGATTATTTTGATATCGCGAGCGAAGCCGTCGCTTTTATGGCGAAAAAACCGCTTCGCATGCGCGAGGACGGCAAAATGCTTTCGGGATGTATCGTTCGCCACCTCGTCATGCCTTTATGTAGCGCGGATTCCGTGCGGATCGTGAAATGGTTCGCGCGCGAATTGCCGAAAACGACCTATTTGAGTTTAATGAGCCAATATACGCCGTTTGGAAAAACGGACGGCTATCCCGAACTATCCCGCCCGATTACGGTGCGGGAATACGACGCCGTCGTAAACGCGGCGTTCGCGGAAAATATAGAACGTCTTTTTTTACAGGAACGGAATTCGAGCGGGAAACGGTTTATCCCCGATTGGGATTTTTAGTCGAACACGACCGCTTTCCAATAGGCGATTTTCTCGGCAAGTTTCGCCGCTTTATTGGGCGAAGCGTACGCGATCGCTTCCTCGGCGCTTCGAATCTTCTTCATGAGCGTTTCTTTTTTATTTCTCATAAACATACCTTGCGCAACGCAAGAGAAAATATACTTTTTAGAGGCGAACTATGTTAATCTCTACCGAAAATTTAACCTTTGGTTTCAACGGCGAAACGCTGTTGGAACAAATTTCTTTTGCGCTCAACGAGGGCGATCGGGTGGGACTTATCGGCGGAAACGGCGAAGGCAAAACCACCCTCATTCGCTTGTTATTGGGAGAATTGGAATCGGAAAGCGGTAAGCTGTTCGTGAAAAACGGGATTCGAATCGGGTATCTCGCGCAAAACGGCGGTTACGACTCGCAAAATACGGTTCAGGAAGAAATGCGCGAGGTATTCGCGGAAGATATCCGCTTAATCGACGCGCTTCGCGAGGTGGAAAAACAAATCGCTTCCACGAGCGGAAACGGACAGGATTATAAAGTCCTTTCCGCCAAATACGAAAGTTTGAATAAAAAAATCGCCGCGCGCGATAGTTATAACTTCGAAGTGCGTATCCGTACCGTTTTGAACGGTATGGGGTTTGAGAACGCGCAAAACCAACGCATTTGCACCATGTCGGGCGGTGAAAAAACGCGATTGAAACTTTGCCGATTGCTCTTGGAAGAACCCGAACTGCTTATCCTCGACGAACCCACCAACCACCTCGATATGAAAACGCTGTTTTGGTTGGAGGAATACCTCGCTTCGTTCAAGGGCGCAATCCTCACCGTTTCGCACGACAGATATTTCCTCGACAAGCTCGTCACGCATATTTACGAGCTGGAACGGAAAAAACTTTGCGTATTCAAGGGCAATTACAGCAAATATAAAATTTTGAAAGCGGAAAAGGTGGCGCGCCTTACCAAAGAGTACGAAAAACAGCAGGAAGAACGGGCGCACATGCAAGAATACGTGGACAGAAATCTCGTCCGCGCAAGTACGACGAAAATGGCGCAATCGCGCAGAAAAGCGCTTGAAAAAATGGAGTTAATCGAAAAACCGCAACTCCCTCCGCCCCCGCCCCGATTCCGTTTCCCGTACGCCGATAAACCGTACGAAAAGGTTTTGGAAGTGTCGGATATGCGCCTTACGGCGGGCGAAAAAACGCTACTTTCCAACTTTTCTTTCACCCTTATGCGCGGGGAAAAATGCGCCGTCGTCGGCGATAACGGCGCGGGAAAATCCACTTTGCTCAAAGAACTCGCGCGAGGGAAAAATCCCTCCGTCCGCTTCGGCAGGTTCGTCAAAATCGCCTGTTACGATCAAGAAAACGCCAACCTCGACCCCGAAAACACCGTCTTGAACGAGCTGTGGGGCAGGCATCCGTTATGGGATCAAACGAAGGTGCGCGGGATTTTGGCGCAAGCGGGTTTAGGCGCGGAAGATATGGACAAGAAAGTGCGTATGCTTTCGGGCGGTGAACGGGCAAAACTCGCGCTTGCCGTGTTCGAATGTGAAAACGCAAATACCTTATTTTTGGACGAACCGACCAACCACCTCGACCTTTCCGCACGGGAAAGCCTTGAATCGGCGTTGCAAGAATTTGACGGCACGCTCCTCTTCGTTTCCCACGACCGTTATTTTATACGCGCGCTCGCGGGAAAAGTGCTTGAATTGGAAAACGGGAACGCCGTTTGTTTTACGGGCAACTACGACGATTACACCGATTACAAAACCGCCTCGAAAGAAACCGTCGTGCCCACGACGCCAACGCCTAAAAAGGATTCCGAACAAAAGGAAAGCTTTTACCGCACCAAAGAAGAACGCGCCGCGGAAGCGAAACGCCGTACGCGCATTAAAAAGATAGAAGAAGAAATCTCCGCACTCGAAGAGGAAGAATCGACGATCAACGGCGAGCTTGCGCTCCCCGAAGTGACTTCCAACTTTGCACTTTTGACGGCAAAATGCAACCGTTTGGAAGAAATTAAACAAAAATTGGACGAGCTTTACGCCGAATACGAAACGCTCGGTTAAATCCCCCTCAAATAACATATGAACACATGAACATATGTACATATGTTCATGTGTTCATATGTGTTTTTTTACGAAAAAAATCTATAATTTTCTCAAAACGCCGTGGATTTGCTTGACAACCCCTAAGTATTGTGATATCATTTTAATATCAAATCCATATGGAGGATAAAATTATGGAAGAAATTATCTTAAAGAACAAAAAACACGGTATGCGGACGCTTTTGCTTTGCATTTTAGCGGAAATCGTCATGATTGCAGGCATGGTTGCGGGCGCAATCATTATGGAAGAAATAGAACGGCTGAACTGGATCGGCGTACCCTTGTTTGCCGTTTCCACGGTGCTTGCGTGTATCGTTTGGATTCCCCTCGTTGGCTTACGCGTGTTAAAACCGCAAGAAGCGCTCGCGTTGACTTTGTTCGGTAAGTACATAGGCACGATAAAAGGCGAAGGCTTTTACTCGATCAACCCCTTTTGCGTTGCGGTGAATCCCGCCGCGCAGACCAAACTCAACCAAAGCGGTGACGTAAAACACGGCGCGAATGCGACAGGCGGAGAAATATCTCTTAATTTGCCCGATCTTACGAGCAAAAAGATTTCCTTGAAAATCATGACCTTGAACAACAACCGCCAAAAGATCAACGACTGTCTTGGCAATCCCGTGGAAATTGGAATCGCCGTAATGTGGCGAATCGTGGATACGGCGAAAGCGGTTTTCAACGTAGATAACTATAAAGAATATCTTTCCCTTCAATGCGACAGCGCGCTCCGTAACGTCGTGCGTATCTACCCCTACGACGTTGCCCCGGGCGTTGATACGACGGGCGACGGCGTGGCGGACGACGGAAGCTTGCGCGGTTCGAGCGAAATCGTAGCCTCGCGTATCCGCGACGAAATTCAAACGCGCGTAGACGAAGCGGGTATTGAAATTATCGAAGCGAGAATCACCTATCTTGCCTACGCGCCCGAAATTGCGGCGGTGATGTTGCAAAGACAGCAAGCCTCGGCGATTATCGACGCGAGAAAAATGATCGTAGACGGCGCGGTGGGTATGGTGGAAATGGCGCTCGAACGGCTCAATCAAAATCAACTCGTACAGCTTGACGAGGAACGGAAAGCCGCGATGGTTTCCAATCTTTTGGTGGTACTTTGCGGGAATCACGACGCTCAGCCTATCGTCAATACGGGTAGTCTTTATTAAGATTTTTTATTACGGCGTACGCCGTAAGCGTTCGTAAACGAACGCAAAAAGAAGCAGGCAGGTACGAGATTATGAACGATAACCAGAAAAAACAAGTCCCCTTACGGCTATCCCCGAAGCTATACGACGCAATCGCGTCTTGGGCGGAAGACGATTTCCGTTCGGTAAACGGGCAAATCGAGTATTTATTAACGGAATGCGTCCGTCAACGCAAGAAAAACGGGAAATACGTTTCCGACGAAATCGACGTCCCGCCCGAATTGGATATAAAATGAGGTAAAAAATGAAAATTCTTATTATCGGCGGTTGCGGGCATATCGGCTCGTATCTCGTCAAGGAACTCGTTGCAAACGAACACGAAGTATTCGTCGTTTCCCGTGGCAACCGTTTGCCCTACGCTTACGACGAATCCGTTTGGAGCAAAGTAAAGACGCTTCGCGCCTCGCGCGAGGAACTGTTACAATCGGATATTTTCGAAAAGGAAAAATTCGACGCGGTGTGCGACCTCGTGTCTTTCGAAATCTCGCAAGTACAAGCGCTCGTTGAAAAACTCATACACGGGGAATTTTTCCTGCACGTGGGAAGTATTTGGACTTACGAAAATAAGATATATTTGCCCGTGGACGAAAACCACCCCCACAACGCAACGAGTGCGTACGGGAAAGGAAAAGGTGAAATCGAGGAATATTTGATTTCACTTTCCAAGGCGGGAAAGCTACGTTGCTCTATCGTGCACCCCGGGCACATCTCCGCCAAGGAATGGCGACCCGTAAACCCGCAGGGAAACCTCGACGAATCGGTGTACGAAAAAATCTATAAAGGCGAAGAAATCATCCTCCCCTTTTACGGCTTACCCACCTTTCAACACGTACACGCCGCCGACCTTTCGGCAATTATCACCGCTTGCCTTACCCAAAGCGACAAAGCAAACGGCGAAGCGTTTATCGCCGTCGCGCGTACCTGTATGACGATGCGTGCCATGAGCGAGGAGCTGTATACAAGATTTGGACACGAGCCGAATATACGCTACGTTTCGGAAAAAGAGTTCCGTGAAACGGTAGGCGAAGAAAACTACGAAATTTCCATGGACCATATATTCCACTCGCCTTGTTGTAGCGTAGAAAAAAGCGTGAACCTGCTCGGCGTTGCGCCAAAATACACGATCGCAGATATTTTGGAAGAATATATGAAATACACGTACGAAAAATAAAAATTTCCGTGCCGATTGGCACGGAGTTTTTCTTTTTCGCGTGAAAATCATTGACTTTTTCGTTTGCACGGGGTATAATATATAAGTAAATGCGTGCAGGCGTATCGAAGCGGTCATAACGAGGCGGTCTTGAAAACTTCCTTCGTCTGTTTATGTAATCTCTTAAAAACCCTTGATTTTATTGGGTTTTTCACAACTTAATATGCACTTTGCGAGAAGCGTTTCTCGCAGATTTCTCGCAATTTTCTCTACGGAGGGTTATCGAAGCGGTCATAACGAGGCGGTCTTGAAAACCGTTTGCCGGCAACGGCGCGTGAGTTCGAATCTCACACCCTCCGCCACTTTGCCTTGGAGCATTACGCTCCAAGGCTTTTTTCTTTGCTTACTGCGTATCATTTTTTGACTCGTTAGGCGGTGATTGCAAGTGCGTTTTCGATGACGGATGCGCTTCCTCTCTTGCTCTGTGCATCAAGGTGAGCGTAGGTGTCTGCGGTGATCACTATCGTGCTGTGTCCGAGCCATGCTTGGATTTTCTTCATGTCCTCACCGTTGGAAAGCATGAGGGTTGCACAGGAGTGTCGCAGGTCATGGAATCGAATCTTGTCGAGTCCATGCTGTCGCAGTAAGACAGCGAAGTGGTTCGTTACGTAGTTTGGCTTGAAGAGGTTACCCATCGCATCCACGCAGACATATTCTTCATATTGTCTGTTGTACGATCCACGAAGCACTCGCTTCATTTCTTCTTGGCGTTCACGCTCTTTGCGGAGTTCCTCACGGATGAAGGTCATCAGCGGAAGGCTTCTCATAGAGGATTTGGATTTCATGATGTCCATTCCTCTGATTACCGTTTTGCCGTTTGACTTGTCCTCGATAACCTTATGGCGGAGATGGATGAGTTCTTCTTCCTCGTCTATTGCCGACCATTTGATTCCGAGTACCTCGCTTCGTCTTACACCGTAGTAGATGGTGAGCATTACCACGATGCGAAGCGGATCATCTTTGAGAGCCATGAGCAGATCTTTGAGCTTTGCTTCATTGTAGTAGTTCGCAACATACTTTACCGCTTTGGGGCGGTTTGCTTGGTCGCATGGATTGTAAGGGATTATCCTTTTCTTCATTGCGTGCTTGAAGGCAAGGTGGAGGAGGTTGTGGTGCTTTTGTGCGGTACAGCCCGACAGCCCTTGATCCATCAAGTAGTTGTAGTAGGCGTTCAGTTCATCGCCGGTCACATCTTTGATCGAGATGTTGAGTTCTTCGAAGTACGGAATCATCCTTGCTTCAATCATTCCTTGATAGGTGCTATAGGTTGTAGGTGCTATGCTGTGCTTGTATTCATCCAACCATTCCACAAGGTACTCATGGAGTGGAAGCTCGGCGACTCTACGCTTTTGTTGCTCGGCTTTGGAGAGGTTTTCCATCAGATAAACCTTTCCTGAATTGTATTCGGCGAGGATTTCGTTGAGTCGGCGGTTGGCTTCGGTCTTGCTTCCTTTCTTGGCTTCAAGATCGAGTCCGATCCATTTTTCCTTTCTTTTACCTTCGGTTGTGTACAGATTGATTACGGCATACCACTTGCCTGCCTTTTCGGTAAGGCGACCTGTTATTGGTTTCATTATGTTTCTTCTCCTTTTATTTATTTTGTATGTAGGTGGTATGCTCGTCTGCCTGACTATAACATACCACAGAAAGTCATTAAAGTCCAGAGATTATTCGGGATTAAACGGCATTGAATTGATAATTTTTTGTGTCCGTCAGAAAAGAGACGATACACATCTTCGGAACGATGATTTTTCCTCCGACTTTTATGGAGGAAAGGCGACCGCTATTTATAAGGTCGTAGGTTTTGTTTTTGCCAAGACGAAGAACTTTCGCTGCTTCGATCACGGTCATGACTTCGGGTTCGTTCTTTAACATGGATAGGCAGGTTCTTTCGGTCATCTTATTTGTCCTCCTGTTACAATAATATTTGACCAGAAAAGTACTTCAAGCCAGAAATGCTTTTCTTGTTCACTTGCCTAAGCTATAATGGAAGTGTTAAAGGTCTGACGTAGTCCTCCTTGTACTTTTACGTACGTAAAACAGACTGTTA
>JAFQGG010000017.1 GCA_017415505.1 Clostridia bacterium | reverse complement strand
GCTCCAAAGTTTGAACTTTTTAGACCCCGCTTGCGGGAGCGGAAATTTCTTGACGGAAACGTATATTTCCCTGCGTAGACTCGAAAACGAAGCACTCAAAATTATTTTGGGCGACCAAATCGCAATCGGCTACGACCTCATAAAAGTGTCGATAAAGCAATTTTACGGAATAGAAATCAACGATTTTGCCGTAACGGTGGCAAAAACGGCACTTTGGATCGCCGAAAGCCAAATGCTCAAAGAAACGGAAGAAATCGCGCATACCTCGCTCGACTTCCTTCCCCTCAAATCGTATGCGAATATCGTCGAGGGCAACGCCCTGCGCCTTAATTGGGAAGATATAGTACCTAAAAATGAACTTTCCTATATCATGGGCAACCCGCCGTTCGTGGGTGCAAGATTGATGTCCACGGAGCAAAAAACGGACTTGTTGAATATTTTTAGCTCGAAATGGAAAAACGCAGGCAATCTTGATTACGTGGCTTGTTGGTATAAAAAGTCGGCGGATTTAATTAAAAATACGGGTATTCGTTGCGCTCTCGTTTCCACAAATTCCGTATCGCAAGGCGAAAGCGTTGCCAATCTTTGGAAACCGCTTTTTGAAAACGGAGTGCATATCGACTTTGCGCACCAAACCTTCCGTTGGGATAGCGAAGCGAGTATTAAAGCGCATGTTCATTGTGTTATTATTGGTTTTAGTGTTGGAGATAACACCCGTCCGAAAGTGATTTATTCCTCGGATAGACCGCAAATCGTAGAAAATATAAATGCGTATTTGCTCAATGCGGAAAATATCTTTATTGAAAGCCGAAGTAATCCCATTTGTGATATTCCCAAAATTGGTATAGGGAATAAGCCTATTGACGGTGGATATTATTTATTTACCGAAGAAGAGAAAAAGGAATTTATAAAAAAAGAACCTCAATCCGAAAAATGGTTTAGACCTTGGATAGGTTCACACGAATTTATTAACCGTTATTATCGTTATTGCTTATGGTTGGGCGAATGTCCGCCGAATGAGTTGCGGAAAATGCCTGAATGTATGAAACGTGTTCAAGCAGTAAGAGATTATCGCCTTTCCAGCCCAAGTGCTGGTACGGTAAAATTAGCGGATACGCCTACGCGTTTTCATGTGGAAAATATGCCGAAAGGTAATTATTTACTTATTCCGCGTGTATCATCAGAAAAACGCAAATATGTACCTATTGGGTTTATCAATCCCCACATTATAGCTTCGGATTCAGTTCATATAATCCCCGAGGCGAATTTATATCATTTTGGCGTATTAACCTCTAATATACATATGGCATGGATGAGAGCCGTATGCGGTAGATTGGAAATGCGATATAGATATTCAAAAGAAATTGTTTATAATAATTTCCCGTGGTGCGAGGTTACGGAAGAACAAAAGGCGAAAATTGAAGGAACGGCGCAAGCAATTTTAGACGCGCGGGCGTTGTATCCCGATTGCTCGCTTGCGGACTTGTACGACGAGGTGACGATGCCACCCGAGCTTCGCAAGGCGCATCAAGCGAACGATAAAGCGGTAATGAGCGCGTACGGATTTTCAATCAAGATGACGGAGAGCGAGTGCGTTGCCGAGCTTATGAAGCTATATCAAAAACTAACTTCAAAATAAAAAAAGAGCGGTTGAAAAACCGCTCTTTTCTATCGTTTTGAAAATTAAACGAGAAGTTTTGCGATGAACGCGTTTTCTTCTCTCGTGATCGTTTCGTCTACTGCTACGAAGCAAAGGCAGAACGAAAGGAGATCGCCTTTAAGGTTGGTGGGCAACACGTCGTAAAGTTTATCAACTGCGTCGATCCATTCCGCGGAATAGTATTGTTGAACTACGTTCTTGAATTCGTCGTAGGAAAGGTTGCTGTTGATGAGCTGTTTCACGAATCTGTATTCAAGTTCGGAGAATTTGCCGTCGGATGCAAGCGCGGTGCAAATGAAGGGCAAAATCAACGAAGCGCCGTTACCGTCTTTCGCGATGTTGTTGAACGCGGGCATAATCTTCAACATTGAATTTTCAGCAATGCGAAGCAAGTCGTTGTACGAGGTGTTGACGTAATCTTTCAAAAGTTGGTTGTATTTTTCCAGTGCCATAGTAGAAAAACTCCTTAAAATAATATAGTATTTATATTATAACAAAAAGCTAAGTGCTTGTCAAGCGTTGAAACGGGCGTTTTGTTAAAAAAATGCGAGATTCTATCATTTTAACAAAAAATAATAGAAAAAAAAGCCTTTGGAAGTTGATTTTTTTTGTTTTTGCGTGTATAATAGAGAGGAAAGAAAAAGTATCCTTTTACAGCGGGGTGTAACATGGCGCAAAAGTCGAAAAAATGGGAAGAATTCGTTTCTCTGTACGGGGAAACGGCGAGGGTGGTTTCGTACGCGGACTATTTTGCCCGCCGACCGCTTTTTTCCTCTTTACAAATAAAAAACACGGCGGAAGAAGCCGTGCAGGATTTGACTTTGACGGTAGAAAACGAGAACGGAATGCTCGTGCCGTTCGAAAAGAATTTCGAAGAAATTCCCTTTGAAAGCGTGGTGAAAGTAGAGATCGGAAATCTCCTTTCCCCACACTATTTTTCTAGCGCGGAAGCGGTCGGGGAAGAAAAGATCGTCGCCACGCTCAAAAAGGACGGAAGGACGATCGCTACGGCGGAATGGACGGTAACGACGCTCCCCTTTGACTATTGGCAGGGCGTAGAGGGAGATAACGAACTTTTGACCTCTTTCGTCCGTCCCCGTCTTGCCGATTGCGCAAGAGTGCGCACGGAAGTGGTGGAACAGCTCCGCAAGTGGAACGCGTATTGCGATTTGGACGGCGGGTATATCGGCAACGACAAGAACGCGGTGCGACAGGTAATCGCGGCGGTGTACGCCGTTTTGCGCCGTCTTGCGATCGTCCGCGAAGACGCGGATATTTCCGCGCCCGTGGAAGCGGGCGCGCCCGTAAAGCTTTTTTCCGAGCGCAAAGCCAGCCCGCTTACGCTTTCCCTGTTCGTTTGTTCCTGTTTGGAGAGCTTCGGTTTGCACCCCGTACTCGTATTCGGGGATAAAGAAATTACCTGTGGCGTTTGGCTGTACGATAGCTGTTTCCTCGATACCGTTTCCGACGATATGGGTAGACTCGGCGCATACCTGTCCGACGGTATTAACAATTTAAGCTGTTTCGATATAGAGGACCTTTTCGCGGAGAGGAACGCCGCGTACGCCACTTCGGAGGCTCGTTTCAAGGAAAAACTGTCGGCGGGCGGGTACTACGAAACCTGCGTAGATATACGCCGTTGCCGTATTTCGCATATATTGCCCATGCCCTTGCGTGCGCGCGGGTTGAAGGGGTACGAGGTGTTACAAGAAGACGAAACCTCGCCCGACGCCGCGCCCTCGCAATTAAAAGGCGCGCGCAATTTGAAAATTGAAAACGACCAAACGAAGGACAAGCAATGGGAACGCCGATTGCTCGATCTTTCCATGAAGAATACGCTGTTGCACTTCTCCACGGCAAAGACGACGGCGCATATCGTTTCTTACAATTTGGACGAAACGCTGGATATATTGACGAGCAAGGGCGAGCTCGTGCTCGCGCCCGCGACTTTCGACGTGGCGGAACTTGCCAAAAAAGGCGTAAAATTCGGCGCGTCCGCGGAAACGCGGGGCATGAAAGAGCTTATTTCCATTGAAAACGGCTCGGGAATTTTGCGTACCTTCTCCGACGAGAAAACGCTTGTGGAAACGGTGACGAGATTGATCAAGCGCAGTAAAGAAGCGGACGAGGAATCGGGTACGAAAATTTTGTATCTCGCGCTCGGATTTTTGAAATGGTATGCTCGCGAGGACGGCGCGGAGCATTTTGCACCGCTCGTTTTGCAACCCGTCGCTTTGAAAAAAAGCAAGGGCGGGACGGGGTATTCCTTGGCGATTGGGGACGAGGACGTTTCCGTCAACTCTACGCTCCTTGAATATCTTAAACAAGAATTTAATATCGATATTCGCGGGTTGGAAGGTTCGACGCAGGGGTTGAAAATTTCGGAAATCCTTGCCATGATCCGCATGGAAGTATTGGGCATGAAGGGCTGGGAAGTCTACGACGACGCGTATCTTGCCGCTTTTTCGTTCGCGCGCTATCAAATGTGGTACGACTTACGCAAAAATATAGGCGAGTTCTCCAAAAACGCAATCGTTTCCGCGTTTTTGAATAACGCCGTCGTGTTCGGCTCGTCGGATAAGGGCGTGAAAGAGGACGAGGTTCGCCCCGATATTACGCTTACCCCGCTTCCTGCCGACGCTTCTCAATGGGAAGCGATCGCCGCTTCGCAAACGGGCAAGAGTTTCGTTTTGCACGGACCACCGGGCACGGGGAAATCGCAAACGATCACGAACATGATCGCCAACGCCCTGTACGAAGGGAAACGGGTGCTGTTCGTCGCGGAAAAGCAAGCCGCGCTTTCCGTCGTTAAAAAGAGATTGGACGGGATCGGGTTAGGCGATTTTTGTTTGGAGCTTCATTCGAATAAAACGAACAAATCGGACGTATTGCAAAAGCTCACCACGACCCTTTCGCTTGCGGGAGGGCAAGAATCCGTCGGGCTGTCCGAAAAAGCGAGCGCGATCGTAAAGCTCAAAGAAGACCTTGCCGAGCCCGCCGTGGCGTTGCATAAAAAGCGCAGATTGGGCGTTTCGGTGTACGAGGCGTTGCTCGTTTGCTTAAAAAACAAAAACGCGCCCGATATCATGAATATCGAGAGCACTTTCTACGACGGCTTGACGAAAGAAAAAATCGAAACGTACGAGCGTATGATGATCGCGGCGGCAGCCGCGGCAAAGGAATGTGGGGGCGTGTACAACTCCCCGTTTGCCAACGTGAACCTTACCGAGTACGATTTGCCCACGCGCGACTGCGTGTATTGCTCGTCCGAGGTCGTGATCGCCGAAATTAAGCATTTGAAAAATTATATCGCGCTGTTCCTCGATTTGTACCGCCAAAGCATTAGTACGCTTACGCGCAAGAAGCTGGACGCGCTTTACGAAATCGCCAAAACGCTTCAAAGCGGGTTGTTGAATAAGTATTTCAAAGAAAACGAAGAGGCGTTTTACGCGTTTTTCAACGCCAACCGCCGTTTGGATTCGTTGCTTGAAAAGTATTTCAAGCGTTATAAAAAGCTCGTGGACGCGTCGGACGAATACGAAACGCTTGGAAAGTGGTTGGAAGAGGGCAGAAGCGATTACGAGAACAATAAAGCGGTTCGAACCGTCGTAAAACGCTTGAACCGCCTCGCGCTCCTCTCCGTATCGCGCGAAGAAATCTTGCAGGATTTGGAAACGGTATACGGCATATACGAGGCTATGAAGCGTATTCGCACGGAAACCTCGCTTTCGCAATATTTCACTTTCGCGTTCGGCAGAGTGGATTATTTCGACGCGCGGAAAAACTTCCTCAAAGATTTGTACCGCCTGCACGAAAATTGCGCGACGGTCTTTATGGACTATAATCCCGACAGTTTCAATAGTATGTGTATTCGCGCGGCGAACGGTTATTCCTCGCCCGTGCTCGTGGGGCTTGCCCGCTCGATTGAGAGCTTCCGCGCTTCGGAAGAAAGCTTCCTTGCCGTTACCAAGGCGGACAGGGCGCGGATTCCCGAAGAGGACGTGCTCGATTATTATACCTCCAAAGCGGGCGCGTTGATTGAAAACGTGGATATGCTCGCGCCTTGGTGTATGTATAAAAAGACGGCGCAGGCGTTGGACGAAGCGGGGCTTACCTTCATCACCGACGCGTTTGAAAACGGCGCGGTGACGGGTGAGAACGTCGTGGAAAGCTTCGAGAAAAATATCTATAAGAACTTTTTGCAAACGATCATTCCGCTCGATCCCGTATTGGCGCGGTTTTCCGCGGCGATTTGCGAGGAAAAATCGGAAGGCTTGCGCCTTGCTATGGAAGAGTTTGCCCGCCTTACCAAGGAGGCGATTCGCTGTAAGCTTATTTCCCGCTTGCCAACGCCGTCCACGGAAGGCAGTCTTGCGTTGGAGTTGGCGAACTTCAACCGCTTCGCGAAATCCAATTTGCGCGGTATGGGGCTTCGAAAACTCTTCGAGGAAATCCCCGAGCTTATCAAGACGGTCGCGCCCTGTATGCTTATGAGTCCGATTACCGTTTCGCAGTATTTGCAAGCGGAGAGCGGTTCGTTTGATCTCGTAATTTTCGACGAGGCGTCGCAAATTCCCACGGCGGAAGCGATTTGTTCGATTGCGCGCGGGAAGGCGGCGATTATCGTCGGCGATCCTCGGCAACTCCCGCCCACCTCGTTCTTCCACTCCAACTACGTGGACGAGGACAATTTGGAAAACGAGGACATGGAAAGCGTGCTCGACGACTGTCTTGCGATCAATATGCCTCAACGCTACTTGACTTGGCATTATCGCAGTAAACACGAGAGTTTGATTGCGTTCTCCAACGCCATGTACTACGAGAGCCGACTTTGCACCTTCCCTTCGCCCGACGCGTTGGCGAGCAAGGTCAAGTTCAATTTGGTGGAAGACGGCGTTTACGATCGCGGTTTCACCAAGCGCAACAAGGTGGAAGCGGAAGCACTCGTTGCGGAAGTATTGCGCCGTTTGAGCGATCCCGTTTTGCGGAAATCGAGTATCGGCGTCGTTACGTTTAGCAACGTGCAAAAAGAATATATCGAACGCCGTTTGACGGCGGCGATCGTCGAAAAGCGGTTGGAAGAAGCCGCGTACGAACGGGAAGAACCGCTGTTTGTTAAAAACCTTGAAAACGTGCAAGGGGACGAGCGGGACGTTATCCTGTTCTCCGTTTGTTACGGTCCGGACAGAATGGGCAAAATTTCCCTCAATTTCGGTCCGCTCAATCAAGCGGGCGGTTGGCGTAGACTCAACGTTGCCGTTTCCCGTGCGCGGGAAGAAATGGTCGTGTTCTCGTCTATGACGGGGGCTATGATCGATTTGTCAAAGACGAACTCTAAGGGCGTTGCGGGGTTAAAGGCGTTCCTCGATTTCGCGGAAAAGGGTAGAACGAACCTTGCTATATCTTCGGGCGATATCGTCGCGAAAAAGGCGGGGATTGGGAAATATATCGCCGAGGAACTTTCCTCTTATGGCTACGATTGCCGTTACGACGTGGGCGTGTCGGGATTCAAGATCGACGTCGCCGTGGTAGACCCCAAAAACCGTCAACGGTTTATTTTGGCGATCATGTGCGACGCGCCGAGTCCTTTCTCCGTGAAAGACCGCAACGTCTTGCAAATTCAAACGCTCAAACGCAATAATTGGAACGTGGTGCGCCTGTTCTCCGTCAACTATTACAACAATCCCAAGCGCGAAATCAAAAAGATTAAAGATCTTTTGGATAAGCTCACGGGCGCGGATAAAAAGGGCGGTGCAGAGCTTAACCGCGGTAAACGCGCGTACAAGACGGCTACGCTTGAACCCCGTTTTGAAAACGCCACTTTCGTCACCTCGGGCGAAAACGATAAGGAAATCTTGAACCGTTTGAAAGCGATCGTCGCGACGGAAGAACCCATTTCCTACGATTTCCTCGTGCGTAGGTGCTTGACGAGCTTGGGGATCGTGAAATACGGCTCGAAGGTGGAAGCGCGTATGCAGGCGCTTATCGCGCTTTGCGGGTTTAAGTACGAGCGCATTTTCGGCGTGGCGTTCTACCGCAAAACGGATAAATACGCGAATTTTGAAAAATACCGCGTGGAAACGGGCGAACCGCTCCGTCGAAACGAGTACGACTACACGCCGTACGAGGTGGTGGCTATCGTGCGCGGGGCGTTGGAAGATAAAGTCGCCTTGTATATGGAAGAGATTCAAACGATCGTGGCTTCGGTGTTGCGCGTGGCGCGCCCCACGGATAAATTCGTTTCGTACGTCAACGACTGCGTAACGCTTGGAGAAGAGAAAGGACTGTTCGTGCGTTCCGTTTCGGATAGAATTTCTCTTGCGTAATTCGTGGACTTGAAGTATCGTGCAAAAATGAATAAACTCGCGCGGGAGAGAGCGGCGGAAGACAGACTTTTCAACTTCCGTCCCGTTCTCTTTTTCGCGTGTTTTTTATGTTTGGGGATCACGGCGGGCGTTGCGGTAATTTCGGGTGCGTCCGCGCTTTGGTTGCTGTGCGCGATTCCCGTCTTGCTTTTTCCTTTGTGCTTTTGTCAATCGAAAGAACAGGCGAGCCGAACGCTCACCGCCGTTTGCACGCTTGCATTGGCTTTTCTTTTAGGCTTTTTCGCCGTATCTTTGCAAACGAAGCGTTTCGTGCAGGATATTGTCGAAGGGGAATACTACGTGCGCGGTCGGGTGGTAAACCGCTACGAAACTTCGAGCGGTTTGCGCGTGGAATTGGATTCCTTGTATATAGGGGAAGAGCGGGAACACGGTAAGCTCGTCGCGTACCTGCCCGCCTCGTTTGTGGAATCGGTTACGCTGTCCGACGAGCTTTTGCTCTACGGTAACTTGCAAAATAACCCGCTCGTTCAAAAGGGAAAGATAAACGCGTACGCGGTGAATAACGGTACTCGTTTCACGCTATACGCAAGCGAGTGCGCCGTGACGGGGAGCGCGGGGAATCCGTTTCTGTTCGTGCGCGAGCGCATGGAAAACGCGGTGCTTGCGGGCATGGACGAAACGACGGGCGCGGTGACGATCGCCGTACTGTTTGGGGATACTTCCCTAATCGACGAGGGACTTTTGGAAAACGTGCGATACGGCGGTATCGCGCATATCTTCGCCGTATCGGGCTTGCACGTCGGTGCTTTGTACGGCTTTTGTCTATTGCTGTTCAAAAAGACGCGTTTGCAAAAACTTCCGCTGTGGTCGCAATTTTTAATAATCGCCACGCTGTTGCTGTTCTACGGCGGGGTTTGCGGGTATTCCGCTTCGGTGGTGCGCGCAATCGCCATGTGCTTGACTCTAAACGCGCTTTCCGCACTTCATTTGTATAGAGATATGCTCGAATCGATCGGTTTTGCGGGCGTCGTCGTACTGCTCGTTTCTCCGGTGGGGCTTTTTACCGTCGGTTTTCAGCTTTCCTTTTTGGCGTGCGTGGGAATCGCACTCTTTTCCCGACCGTTTAACCGCGGTTTTGCGTGGATAGGGAAAAAGGTTTCCGACGCGTACTACGGAAAAGTATCCCTGCCCGAGGGCGTGTTGGAGGATTCGCACCCGCTCGGCGTGGGCGGTAGGATATGGCGCGCGTGTTCGTCGTTTTTATCTCTTACGCTGTCCGCGCAAATCTTTACCGCGCCCTTGCAACTCGTTTCGTTCGGGTATCTATCCCTTTGGTCGTTACTGCTAAATTGCATTTTCGTACCGATTATAAGCGCGTTGTTTTCCGCGCTATTATTGTTCGTCGTCGTGGCGAGTATTTTTCCCGTGTCTTGGAGCGTTGCCGTGCTGTACGTGCCCGCCGTCGCTTGGTCGGCGTTGTTGCTCGTGTTCGAAACGGTGGATTTTTCCTCTTTTGCCATAGAAAATATATCGCTGGACATCAGTTCGCTCGCGTGTTATTACTCGGCGTTACTTTTTTGTACGGATAAATGGAATATTAGCGGAAAGGTAAGGCGGTGGCTCGTCGGACTGCTGTTCGTGGCGTTCGCCGTTACCGTGGTTGCGTTGAACCTGTAAAAAAATGCGGGAATTTGTCGCGGAGAAGAAAAATCGCCGTTCGTTTTCTTGCTTTTTTTCATAAGATATGGTATAATGGAAAATGATAAAGTATCGTGGGAGGGCGTTGCGCCGATGAAATACGTCGATTTTAAGAAATTTACGGACGAAAACGGCGCGCAGACGATTTACCTTTTCGAGGGCGAAGAAGGATATTTTCGCGAAAAGGGCGAACGGCTTATCAAAACGCGGTTCGTGCAAGAACCCACGCTGGATTTTTCTTCGTTCGACGGCAACGCTTTGAAAGGAGAGGGCTTGCGCGCGCTTACCGACGCACTTTGTTCATTTCCCTTCGTGAGCGAAAAACGCATGGTGCGCGTAACGGAATTTTATCCCACCGAAAAGGATTACGAGGCGTATTTGAAGGATATATTTGAAAATCCGCCTTTGGATAGTATGCTGGTAATCGTCAACGCTTCCAAACCCAAAACGGGCGGGGCACAGCTTTCCAAAAAGCCCAACGTCACGCATATCGATTGCGGTAGGGCGGACGAGGAAACGGTAAAAAAATGGATATATATTACCTGTAAGCGCGAGGGGGTATTCGCCGACGGCACGACTTGCGGGAAGCTCGTCGATTATTGCGTGGGGGATATGTCCCGCGTTTCCAAGGAAACGGAGAAATTGCTTTGTTATTGTAAGGCAAAGGGCGTGGATAGGCTCACGGACGAACTCGTGGATGCGCTCGTATACCCCGATTCGGAGTATAAAACTTACGAGCTTGCCAACGCGATTGCCCGTCGGAACTATTCGGAGTTTATGAAAATCGTTGCCGACCTTTCTACGAAAGGGTTTAACGAGTTGGCGCTTTTGTCCTCGCTTGCTTCGTATTTTCAAAAGCTGTACGAAGTATCGCTTATGCGCGGTAGCGATAAAGAAATCGCGCTTGCGCTCGGTATGAAAGAATTTGCGGTAAAAAAGAACCGCGAACAGGTAGCGAAGTTCGGTCGGGGCGAGGTGTTCCGTTGTTTCGAGGAAATATACGGCGCGATCAGTAGTGTGAAATGCGGGAAACTTACTCCGCACGCGGCGTTAAAAACGGTAACGGTACGGTTATTTTTCGGAAACGAATAAAAATTTTTCGATAAATTTTATATAATATATATAGAGGGATTTTCGTTTGGAACGGATTCCCTTGCAAAGGAGGAGGCTATGGGTATGCGGTTTTTGACTGCAACGGACGGCTTTATGGCTTTGAAAGATAGAATAGTGGCTTTTTTCACCGATTTTCAAGTCATGTACGGCGTGGAAATTTTTCTGCTTTTCGCATTGATTTTTTACGTGTCCAAAGTATTGCGCGATAACGACGCTACGAAATTGATGATCGTGTATTGGCTAATGCTTTTAATCGGTTGCGGATTGAAGGTGTATCAAGAAGTCGATTCTTCGGTGACGATTTTCAACGAATCGTTTTTCCTGTTCTACGTGTTGCTCGTGTCGGCGTTTATGCTCATTTTGTTCAACGTAGAAGTGAAAAAGAGCCTTTGGGACGTACACAACGCCAAAGATACGGGCGAAAAGCTCACGGGTAGCGCGGCGGAAGTGCGCCCGCAGGCGGATACGGAGCGTTGCATTACCAACGTCATCAAAGCCCTTCAAAACATGTCGAAAAACAACGTCGGCGCGCTCATCGTGCTTTCCAAAGGGAGTTTGCCTAAGCAGGTATTGCAAAGCGGTGTAGAGATCGACGCGGAAATATCCACGCAACTAATCGAAGGGATATTCTTCCCCAAAGCGCCTTTGCACGACGGGGCTATGATTATTCACGGGCATAAAATTCAAGCGGCGGGGTGTTTCTTACCGCTCACGCAAAAAACGAGCTACCCCAAGGAATACGGTACGCGCCACCGCGCGGCGATTGGGATTACGGAAGTGGCGAACGTCATTTCCCTCGTCGTTTCCGAGGAAACGGGGATCATTTCTATCGTAAAGAAGGGCAACGTAACGCGCTACGCCGATTACGATATGCTCGTAGACGCGTTAAAGGATTATTATTGGCAAGAAATGCCTTTGACGGATAAAAAACGCGGAGGGATAAGATAATATGAAATTTTTGAAAAATCTGTTCGTTTCTAAGTTTTGGATAAAGGCGATTACGTTGATTCTCGCGTTGATCGTCACGGTTTTGCTCAACGTATAATAAGCGGGGAAAATGGTATACGGCGGCGCAAGTGCGCCGTAAAGGAGCTAAAAAATGAAAGTATGTAAATTTGGCGGTACGTCTATGGCAGACGGCAACGTGATTCTATCCGTTGCGAAAATATTGGAAGCAGACCCTTCTCGGCGGTACGTCGTCGTATCCGCCCCCGGCAAACGCTTCGGTGGCGATATGAAAGTTACCGATATGCTGTACAAATTCGCTTCGGCAATCGAAAGCGGGGATAAAAACGCGTATGAGGAAATTTTTGGAAAGATTCGCACGCGCTTTTTAAGCATACAAACGGAAATCGGCACGGATATGGGTATGCAAGCGGAGCTTGACGAGATTTACGCGACCGCGCTTGACGGCGCGGGCGCGGATTACTGCGCGTCGCGCGGGGAATACCTTTCCGCGAAAATTATGTCCGCGGTGCTTGGCGTTCCTTTCGTCGATCCCACCGAGTTTATCCGTTTCAACGAGAACGGCGTGTTGTCGGAAGAAACTTTTGACCTCGCGAAAGCGGTGCTTTCGCGGTATCCTCGCGCCGTCGTACCCGGTTTTTACGGCTTGGGCGCGGACGGAAAAATCAAAACCTTCTCCCGTGGCGGTAGCGATATCACGGGCTCGATCGTAGCGCGGGGCGCGTCCGTTTCCCTCTATGAGAATTGGACGGACGTAAGCGGTTTTTACGCGTGCGATCCGCGTATCGTAAATTCTCCGAAAAACATTCCCGAACTTTCCTATCAAGAGCTTCGCGAGCTTTCGTATATGGGCGCGAACGTGTTACATAGCGAGTCGATTTTCCCCGTTAGAAGCGCGGGGATTCCCATTCGCATTTGCAACACCTTCCGACCGGACGACGCGGGCACTTATATCGTAAAAACGCACAAACGCAAGGTGGGCGAAAATATCGTTACGGGCGTGGCGGGTAAGAAGGATTTCACCGTTATTTCCTTGGAAAAATCCATGATGAACAGCGAGGTCGGTTTCGTCGGTAAGGTGCTTTCCGTAATCGAAAAACGGCAAATTTCTTTCGAGCATTTGCCCTCGGGGATCGATACCATGTCCTTGGTTATCGATAACGAATACCTCAAAAACGGCGTTTTGGAAGAGATTATCGAGGACTTCCGCGAAGTGGTAAAACCCGATAGATTATACACGCACGAAAATATCGCGCTCGTCGCGACGGTAGGTCACGGCATGGCAAACAGCGTGGGTACTTCCGCGCGCCTTTTTAAGGCGCTTGCCGAAGCGGGGATCAACGTGATTATGATTGACCAAGGTTCGAGCGAAATGAATATTATCGTCGGCGTGGACAATAAAGACTGCGAACGGTGTATTCGCGCAATCTACAACGAATTTTTTAATTGATATAAAAAACGCATGAACACGTTTTCATATGAAAATGTGTTCATATATTAAACGGAGGATAAAAATGAATTGCTTTAAGGTGGATTTGAAGAAAGAATACGGCTTGCAAGGCGGTACGCTTTCGGGGATCGGTATAGAGTTCCCTTGGGATAGCAAGGAACAATGCCCGAATTGGAAAAGACCCGCGCTGATCGTCGTTCCGGGCGGTGGATACGCAATGGTAAGTAGGCGCGAGGGCGAGCCCGTGGCAATTGATTTTCTTTCCCGTGGGTATCAAACGTTCGTGTTGGACTATACTTGCGGAGGAGAAAACGGCGCGAGCTATCCCGAACAGCTTTTTGAATTGGCTTGTTCGGTGGATTACGTAAAAAAACACGCCGACGAGTTGGGCGTAAACGCAAACGAGGTGTTTGTAATCGGCTTTTCGGCGGGCGGTCATTTGACGGGAAATCTTGCCGTGGAATGGCAAACCGTTTCGCAAAAGCTCGGCAGGGAAATCGACTGTAAGCCTACGGCGGTAGGGCTTTCCTATCCCGTAATTTCCAGAATACACGGACACGAGGGGTCGTATTACAATTTGTTGTACGGATATACGGAGGAGGCGCAAGCGGAGCTTTTGAAGACGCTTAACCTCGACGAGGGCGTTTCCGAATATACCCCTCCCGCATTCATTTGGGCGACGGCGGACGACGGTGGCGTACCTGCGGACAACGCACTCCGCTACGCGCTTGCGCTTGCAAAACGAGGGATTGAATACGAATTGCATATTTACCGTAGCGGTGCGCACGGATTGTCCGTGGCGAATCAAGAGATTTGCTATCCGGCGCAGGATTTGAACAGAATCCGCGGTTGGGTGGACGACTGCGCCGAGTTTTTCCGCTCGTTCGTAACGGAGAAATTTTGATTTATAAACAATAAAAAACGGGGAATCGGTTTTGCCGATTCCCCGCCGTTTTTTGCGGTTATTGATTGGAAGTGAATTTTGCCGTTTTCAATTCGTAGATAAGCGTTCCAAGACTGTACGAAACGGGCGCTTCGTAACGAAGCATAACGTTGCGGTAGGCGTTCGCGCTCGCGTTCGTCGTTTTCGCAATCCACGCAAGGTGGGACGAACCCGAGTTGGTCGCGTTAATTTCAATCGTTACGGGATAGTAGGAAATATCCCTATCGATCGTTTCTCCATCCATCGTAATTCCCTTAAAGTTCGCTACGCTCGCGCTCGTGGGGAACGCGGTGGAAACGGTTTGCACCGTTTGAGAGAAGGGCGCGTATACGAGGAACTTCGCGGCGGTAGCCTGCGAAGGATTCAAGCAACGAAGCGCAAACAAAAGCTGTTCGTTGTCAAGATAATCGTAGTCTTCCGTGTCGATTTCAAAAGTATTTTCGTCTTTATAGAGCGCGTCGCCCTCTTGCTTTTGGTTGTTAGTAACGACCGCCTTGCCCGCCGTGCCGTCCAATTCGTAGGTGACGTCCACGGTATAATCGTATTCCGCATACGCCTCGTCCACGGAGGCAATTTCCCCGTTGACGGGGGAATGGCTCACTACTTCCTTATGAGAGGAAAGGGGGCGAAGGGTGGTCTTTTCGTTTATAGAAGCGGGACGCTCGAACAACACGGTCGATTTCACGCTGTCGGCAAGCGTCGCCGATTTTTCTTCGCCGAGTTGATAGGTCACGTTGATTTTGAGTTCCGTTTCGTAGTGATACAAAACCTTATCGTCCACCGTTTGCGTGGAGAGCTTGGTGGTGTACACGCCGTTGGAGTAGGAAAGGGAAAGCCCGTTGTCGGTAATTCCCGAACCTTGCTCGAAGCTTACTGCGTAGGTGAGCTCTTCCACCGCGTTCGTGGGCGCGACGTTTACGTCGTAATTCCAGTATTGACTAAAAGTTACTTTGTGATCGACGTTCGTACACGCCGTAAAGAGGGTTGCGCCCAAAACGAGGGCAGCAATAGAAAAGATTTTTTTGCGTTTCATAGTGTTTCCGCCTTTTTTTCTTCGTTTACCATAATATTATACCACATAATTTTCAATTTGTAAAAACAAAATATAGATTTCTTGAAAAATATTGTGAAAAAAAGCTGAAATTTTCCCTCGATATGTGTTATAATGGTAGTGTGGTCAATTGATTTTGATTGGTTAACCAAAGCAATATAATCTAAGCTAGCCCCAAAGCCGTCTTTTTTGCGCTTTTCGGCTCGTCGTCATTATAATACTTTGGTTAAGAATAAAATCGTCAATAAACGGAGGCGTACGAATGAATACGGTACTTACGGCGTACACCCTTTCCGAGTGCATGGAAACGATGGCGGAGTATGCGTCGGCATACGAGAAACTCGGCGGGAAAAATTTAATATTTTGCGAGGACAGGCTCACGCTGATTGCAGAACGCGCGTTGGTGGCAAAAACGGGCGGAACTTTCTTTTCTTCCGTTTCCACGTTCGCCCGTTTTTTGAAAGCGGACGAACGGGCACTTTCCAAGCAAGGCTCGGTTATGGCGGTGGGGGAAATTATGACCCGCTTGCAACGGGAGAACGCGCTCCAATGCTTTACGACGAGCGCGGGGATTGGCAATAACGCCAAATGTATTTACGAAACGCTCGCACAGTTCGCCGCTTCCGAAATTACGCCCGATATCTTGAAAGAGAGTCTTGCCAAAATGCCGGAGGATTCGCTGAAACGGAAAATTTCCGACCTTGCGCTCATCTACGAAAAGTACGAGGCGTTTTTGCAAGAGGAAGGGTATATGGACGAAAGCAAATACCTTTCGCTACTGCCCGCCCGTATCCGCGCGGACGAGTCTTTGAAAGAGTATAATATCTTCTTTCTTTGCTATACTTCTTTCACCGCGCAAGCGGCGCAAACGATCCGCGCGACGCTGGAAACGGCGAAGAATACCGTGGGCATATTTTGCTACGGGAAAGAGGATTTGTATTTAGGTCGCGCTTACGAAACTTTCAAAAAAGTATGCGCGCAGTACGGCAAGTATACCGAGCGGGATTTGGGTACGCCTCTTGGCGGTGAGGCGGAAGCGTTGCGCAAACGTCTTTTCGATCCCGAAAGCGGGGCGAAAAGAAAAATGCAAACGGAGAGCGTTCGCATTTTCGAGGCGCAAGATAAAATCGCGGAGGCGGAATACGTCGCCGTGCAAATCCGCCGTGCGCTTGCGGAAAATCCGTCGCTCAAATATCGGGATTTTGCGTTGCTCGTGCCCGACGTCGTCGGGTATTCGCTCGCGGTGAAACGCGCGCTCACCGAATACGGGATTCCCTATTTCGTGGACGAGAAGCGTTCGCTCAAACAGCACCCGCTTTCCCGCTTTTTGCTCGACTGTTTCCGCGTGGTGAAGGAGAAATTTTCCCCCGCGTCCGTACAGGCGCTTACGCAAAATTATTTCTTTGGCGAAAGCGACGATTACCGCAACTATCTTTTGAAATTCGCCAACTATCGCGGGGGCGCGAAAAAGGAGATAAAAACGGGCGAGCTCGTTTCCTCGCTGTTCCCCGACGAAAAGAAACTGCAAAGCGGTAGAGAACGCTTGCTTTGCGCGACCAAAGGCGTGCGCGCCCGCGCGTACGGTCGGGAATACTGCAAGGCGGTTCGGGCGATTTTACAGGATTTTCAAACGGAAGAAAAAATAAAAAGTTTGGGCGAGGAGCTTACGGACGTGGCGCAAAAGGGGTATCTTGCGCAAATTTCCGACGCGATCGACGGCGTGCTTGCCGAAGCGGAAGTGCTTACGGGGAAACGGGAAATGACGGTTGCGGAATTTTCCGCCGTCTTAGAGGACGGCTTGGACGCGACGGAAATTTCCTTGATCCCGTTAAAGGCGGACGCCGTATTCGTGGGGGATATTACGGACAGCCGTATCGAAAAGGTGGGAATCCTTTTCGCGCTCGGCATGACGGAAGAAGTTCCGCGCGCGGCAACCGACGCGGCGATCGTTTCGGATAAAGAAATCGCACGGCTTGCCGAAGTGCAAGCGTTGCTTGAACCTACCGTTGCCGAAGTCAATCTTCGGGGCAGGGAGAGCGTTTGTTTGAATCTTTGCACCTTCCTTCGCGAACTGCACGTAAGCTATCCGCTTTCTGCCGACGGTAGCGAACCCGCGTTAAGCGATATTTTCCGTTATATCGACGCGGCGTTTTGCGGGGAGGACGGAAAACCGCTCGCGCGTAAGAAAAAATTATCTAAAAAAGACTTTAAGTACGAATGTAGCGCGCCGTCGCCCGCCATTCGCCGTTTGCTTACGGAAAAAAGCGAATACGAAAACCGTAAGGTGGATAAAAACGCGTTCTTTTCCTCTTTGTATACCGCGCTCGATAAATTGAGCGTGCAGGGCACGGACGATTATTTGCAGGAAGGGAATAGGCAGGTATGCGTTGAACGGGGCGAAGAACTCTTTTTTAGAGGCGGAAAAATCTCGCCCACGGCGCTGGAAAAATATTTTTCCTGCCCGTTCAAAAACTTTGCCGAACAGGGGCTTCGCTTAAAGGAACGGGAAGAATCCGCCGTGATGTCCACCGATTCGGGGAATTTTATACACGCGCTTTTAGAGATTACTTTGGGCAAAGCCAACGAGATAAAGACGGAAGAAGAAATGCGCGAATTTGCCTTGTCGGAGGGAAAAAAGCTTTTGGAAAAGCCGATTTACTCCGCGCAGGCGGATACGGCTTCGGGCGAGGTCTTTGCTTCCAAACTCTTAAAAGAGGGCGCGGAGGTGGCGGTGGCGGCGTTCCGCCAAATTTGCTATTCCGATTTCCGCGTGGAAGCGTTGGAAGAAAAGGTGGAAACGGAAGATTTCCACGGAAAAGTGGATAGAATAGACGGCACGGAAAAATACGTGCGCGTAATCGATTATAAAACGGGCTCGATCGACGAAACGCCCACCTCGTATTATACGGGCAGAAAACTGCAAATGCAACTGTATATGTCCGCGCTCAAAGGCGAGCGCGTGCCCGCGGGCGTGTTTTATTTCCCCGCCGTCGCCGAGTATACGGACGGTAGCGAGAATCGCTTCAAAATGAAAGGATTCCTCAACGGCGACGAGGAAGCGTTGCTTTGCGGAGATCGTACGCTCACGGAGGAAAAACCGAGCGAGTTTTTTAAGGCTTCCCTCAAAAGCAACGCGCGAAACCGTCACGTGTTACCCGAAGAGGTGTTTCGCGATTTCCTCGATTATTCGGTGTTCGTAGCAAGAGGCGGGGTAGAAGAACTCAAAGAAGGGTATATCGAAGCGACGCCGTACGAGGACGGTTGTAAGTATTGTAAATACGGCGGTATGTGCGGGTTCAACCGCGACGCGTGTAGCGAACGAAAAGAACCTGCCGTGGATTCGGCGACGATTGCGAAAATTGCCAAGCGCGTTCGCGACGGGGAGGAGTAAACGATGGAAGAGAGCGTGAAAAAAGATACCTTTACGAAAGAACAACGCGCGGCGATTGACGCGCGCGGTAGAACGATCGTTTCCGCCTCCGCGGGGAGCGGTAAAACGACGGTCATGATTGAAAAAATTATCCGCTTGATTCAAGACGGGCGGGGCGTGGACGAGATTCTTGCCGTTACTTTTACGAAAAAAGCCGCTTCGCAAATGAAGGAAAAATTGCGCAAGGCGATCGTAAAGACGATCAACGACCCCGCGACGGGAACGGAGCGCAAAAAAGAATTGCGCAAACAGCTCGATTTAGTGCCCACGGCGGATATTTCCACGATTCACTCCTTTTGCGCCAAGCTCATTCGTTCCCATTTCTACGCGGCGGGCGTGGATAACGGCTTTCGCGTAATCGGCGGTGACGACGCGGACGGCGTCGCTTTGAAAAACGCCGCGCTCGACGAATTGTTGGAAGAGGGGTACGAATCGAAAGACGAACGCTTTTTGCATCTCCTTTCCGTGTATTGGAGAAAGAAGAGCGACAACGCGTTGCGACGCATTTTTCTTACCGTTTATAAGGATTTGCGCGATCGCGCGGACTATCGGGAATATCTCGCCCGTTCGGGCGAATACGACGAAGAAACTTTTCGTCGAATTTGCGCCGATTTGCATAAAATCGTAACGGATAAATGCCGTTATTATCTGGAAACGGTAGAGGACGAGCGCGCCTATTTTTCCGAAGTGGGCGGGGAAAAACAATTGCTCCTTTGCGACGATATCGAAACCGCGTTGAACGCGGTGCTTTCCACGCGCGATTATTTCGAGGCGTGCGCTCTGCCTAAACCGAGTTTTACGAAAAAGAGTTCGAGCAAAAAAGACCCCGAGGAAAAACTTCGCCATATCGAACGGCTCGCCTCGCTCAAAGATAAGGTAGCGAAGATATACGAGAAAGAATTTTCGGTAACGGGTACGAGGGAAGAGGAACTTGCGCTCTTTTTGCGCTCGGGCAAAACGGCTGCGGCTTTGGCGCATTATTTACTTATTTTCGACGAGAAATACGAATCGCTCAAAACGGAGCGGGGCGTGCTTGATTATAACGATTTGGAACACAAGGCGTTACGGCTGTTGCAAAACGCGGAAATCGCCTCGGAAGTGCGGGAAAAATACCGTTTCGTGTTCGTGGACGAATACCAAGACGTAAACCCCGTGCAGGAAGCGATCGTTTCCATGATCGGCGGGGAAAATCTTTTCCTCGTCGGGGACGTGAAACAATCCATTTACGGCTTCCGCGGTAGTAAATCGAAGTTCTTCGTCGAAAAACAAAAACAGTTCGAACGGGAGGGTGGAAACTCGCTCGTCATGAAAAGCAATTTCCGTAGCTCGGACGCCGTGCTCGACGCGGTCAACGAACAGTTCTCGCTTGCCATGAATATGCATACCTGCGGCATCAATTATGCGCGTGACGCATGGATGCAACGCGG
Source organism: Clostridia bacterium (assembly GCA_017415505.1). GTDB lineage: Bacteria > Bacillota > Clostridia > Christensenellales > Borkfalkiaceae > Scatosoma. Next base: position 33,865 of record JAFQGG010000017.1, on the reverse strand, counting down.
GGGCAGGTATGCGTTGAACGACGGAAAAACGCAAATACACTTCCTTGTAGAGGAAGAAAAAACGAAGACGGAAACGCGGGGCGTATACTCGGTGCGCGCGCACGCGTCGGCAAAGAATACGGCGGTGAGCGCGTCGGCGAAATTGATTAAGAAAATTATCGACGAGGAGCGCAATTCCACTTGGTACGACCCCGACGAACAAACGCGGAAACGCGTGGAATATAGCGATATCGCGATTTTGTCGCGAAAAAAGCAGGGACAAATCGCCCAAACGGTCGAGGCGCTTGCGGCGGCAGGCGTGCCCGTCACGGCGGCTGCCGCGGTGAATATTTGCGACTTTTCCGAAATCAAAACTTTAATCGATATCCTTTCGCTTTTGGATAACGCCGAGCAGGATATCCCGCTTTGTAGCGCGTTGCTCTCCTCTATGGGCGAGCTTACCGCCGACGATCTCGTGCGGATTCGTCTTGCTTATCCCAAGGAACGGTTTTTTAGAAACGCCTGTCGTCGGTACGAGGCGGAATACAAGGACGCGCTTGCGAAAAAACTTAAAGATTTTTACGCGTATTTTGAGGAACTTCGAAAACTTTCTTTCGTGCTTGACGCGGGAGAAATTCTCACGAAAATTATAGCCGAAACGCATATGGAAGCGCGCCTTTTGTCGAGCACGAACGGAACGGCGTGCTTACGGCGCATACACCGGTTTATTGAAGAGAGCGCCGCGCCCGCCCCGCAATGTATCCGTTCCTTCCTCGAACGCTTGCGTGATCTCGATTATAAAATCGAGTACAGCGAAAACGGCGGTGAGAATTCGGTAAAAGTGCTCACGATGCACTCGTCCAAGGGCTTGGAATATCCCGTCGTTATTTTGGATAATTTGAGCGAGCATTTCCGTGGCGGGGATCACGACGAAGTGTTTGCGGAGGAGGAGTACGGACTTGCGCCCCGCGCCTTCGACGAGGAAAACATGATCAAGAAAAATACGCTCCTTCGCCGTTTGTACGATTATAAAAAAGCGGAAAGTTCTATCGCGGACGAATTGAATTTGTACTACGTCGCACTCACGCGCGCGAAATATTCGTTGCATATGATTTTTGAAAAAGAGGGCGTGTTGCCCGACGTGCGCTACGCGCGCTCGTTCGTCGATTTCACCGACTTTGGCGTTTGGAAAAAATACTTCGTCGAAGACGAGCTGTTCGACGTGCCCAAACAGGAACGCACGGCGTTAGCGTTCAATCCTAACGAAACGCTCGCGCGGGAAATTATGGACGCGTTCCTTTGGGAGTATCCGTATGCGGGCTGTGAGAATTTGCCTGTAAAAAGCTCGGCGACGAGCTTGCTTGCGCGGGAAGAAAATACTCAAACGGCGGGGGCAGGTACGCCTTCAACGCTGGAAATGACGGGCGTGTATTCGGTGAAAGAAGAAATAGAAGCGGACGGGGAAACGAGCGTAGAATACGGATTGGCGTATCACGCGTTTTTGGAACGCTTTGATTTTTCTTTGCTGTTTGCGCAAGACGGCACGCCGATAAGCAAAGAGGTTTTGGGCGTGCGCGTTGCCCAAGCGTATGTCGAAATGGAAGAAAACGGGAGTGTAGAAGGACTCGACCTCGTTTCCGTGGAGAAGATGACGGAAATTCTCTCCAATCAAGCGTTTTACGCGTTGCAAGGCATGACCCTGTATAAAGAACGGCAGTTTCTCGTTTCCTTGCCCGTGAAAGATACCTTTGCCAAGAAAGAGGGTGCGGACGGGCGTTTGAAAAATTTAGAGGGCGAAGAAATGCTGTTCCAAGGCGCGATCGACCTTCTTGCCGTCGGACAGGATTGCGTGAAAATCGTGGATTATAAGTATTCGAAAAAGGACGCAAAGTATTTGAGAGAGCATTATTCTCCGCAACTTGAACTCTATAAACTCGCCGTTTCAAAAATCATGAAAATTCCAAAGAAAAAAATAAGTTGCACGATCGTGAATATTTATCTCGGTTTTCAAGTGGATATGGATTGATTTCGACGAAGTTAGCGCTTTTTCGCTAAAAAAAGAAAAAAAGAAGACCTCCGTTTCGGGAATAATTGATAGGACGAAACGGAGGTTGTTTATGTTGGATTGGCTGTATAAAGTTTTTTTTGCGGAAGACGTCGGTATGGCAATCGCTTTTGCCACGGCGCTGTTCTTGCTCGGCGGAGCTATGCTTGCTGGGTATTCGATGCGAAACGCGGGCGTATATGCAGGCGTGGGCGCGACGGTCGTCGGCGGAATGGCACTGTTCGTATTGCTTGGCAATAGGGAATGGAAACAGGCGCGCACCGCGTTTGCTACCCTCGCCATATTGGGCGGTATTAGCTATATAGGCTTAATTTGTACTTTGGAACTGCGGAAAAGATTACAAAAAAGGCGCGAATTGCGGGAATTGTCGGTGAAAAAAACGGAGTATGCTTTGCCCGATAAGGAAAATACGCTCGTTCGGGAGCGGCTGAACACCGTTTTGAAAACGGTAACGGAAGAGGAGAGTGCGGAAACGTATTTCCGATTCGTGCACGCGCAAAAATTGCTCGCCAAAGTGCGCGAAAAACCGCTCACAAACGCGGAGCGGTTGGAAACGGAAGAAATGGACGCGTTGTTTCACGCGTTTTCCAAAAAGGAAAAATGGAACTTCGAGGACATTCGAATCGTCAACGAGGCGTTTGCACGGGTGTTGAAACTTTCCGCAAAATACGCCGTTTAACGAGCAGTAGTCGTAAAGGGCGGTAAAGAGAGCGTAAGCTTGATAAGCTCGCCCCGTTCGACGGCTTTTTTGAGTAAAGGTCGAGTGACGGTCGTTCCCGCATTTTCAAAGGAAAGGACGGGGGCAGGTATGCGTTGACCGAGAGGATAGACGGGCGCTTTGCGCACGATTACCGCATCTAAGCAGGCAGTAACGCAAGAAACGGGGATTTTTTCGCCCGTGTCCGTAAAAACACATTCCGCGCAAAAGGACGACATTTTCAAATCGGTTATACAGCCGAGAAATACGCCGTTTTGCGCGTAAACGGGGAGCTTTGGGAAAAGCTTTGCGCAGTTTTGCGGAAATACCGCGCGCAAACGGGAGAGATAAATCCCCGTTTCGTTCGTGCGGAGTATAGACGAAGCGTTGATTGCGAAATCCGCCGTGCGCGCGCCCGCGTTGCCTGCGCAAAGCAAATAGCGCACGCGTTGCGTTTTCAAGGATACGCCGACCCCCAAACAAACTCCGCGCGGAGCGTTGCCAACGAATAAAGTTTTACCGACGAGTTGAGAAAGATACATAAAAAATCCTCCTTTTTTATAAGAATAACAAAAAAGCGGAGGGGAAAAAGGGCGAGAAAAAAAATTTTTTAGCATTTTTTGAAAAAAGCAAGGAAAAGCTCGTAAAAACGCTTGATGCGTAAAGATAAAATTAGTTGTGATACGCCCCCAAAGCTTGTTTGACTTTTGGGGGCGTATCATTATTGTGTTTTCTATTATAATTCTTACTATTTTTCCCGAAGTGTAAGTTATCAAAACATGGTTTTGAGGAATGACAACCGAAAAGCGGAACAAAAGCGGACTTTGACTATGCAAATCAAAGAAAACGTGGCGGGAAAAAGATAACGATAATCAATCTTAATGAGGCGTAAGAAAAAATAGTTGGTGGCATAAAATGCACCCATTTGGATTGCTTGCCTGTTTTCTGTTTTGACGATTAGTTCTTATTTTATTGTGAATCTTTGGATACTGGGAACGGCAAAGCCGATAGATATCATTTATTTGGGCTCTCTTTGCTTGTATGCGTTTACTTTCCGAATTCGCAATTTGAAAACAATGCGATACGTGGTCGTTGCGCCGAATTCATTGGCTGTCGTTTACAACATAGCGATAACGGCTCCGATTTTTACCGTTTTGTCGTATGCTTTTGAGTTAACGGCAAATATAATAGCCATTATACAGTTTAATCTCAAAAAACAAAACCGATTAGAGGGAGAGAACGATGGAAAAATTAATGCGAATTAAAAGCGATAAAATTATCGTAGGCGAAACGTTATTCGATGGGTACGTGTACGCGATGAACGGGAAGATACTCGAAATCAGTACGCAGGATAAACCTGCCGATATCTGCTACGATTGCACGGGTAGATACGTGAGCGCAGGGTTTATTGATATGCACACCCACGGTGCAGGCGGGTATGCGTTTATGAATAGTAGCGTAGAAGACGTAATTAAGGGATGTGATTATCATTTGGCGCACGGTACGACGAGTATCGTTCCTACGATTTCCGCCGGCGAGTTTGAAACCATGAAACAAGCCGTCGTCAATATCCATAAAGCAAAAGGCAAGACGAAAGGGAATATTTTGGGGACGCATTTGGAAGGACCGTATCTTTCGCCCAAGCAAGCGGGTGCGCAATGTCCCGCGTTCATCACAGCCCCGAAAAAAGAAGATTACGAAAGCTTAATTAAGGAGTACGGCGAAAGCATTACCCGTTGGACGTACGCACCCGAAAACGACGAAAACGGCGAGTTTTGCAAATATTTAACCGCGCGCAATATCGTTGCTTCGGCAGGGCATACGGATGCGAAGTATCAAGATATGGCTGTGGCAATTGAAAACGGTTGTAATCTTATCACGCATTTGTATTCTTGCACGTCAACGGTCACCCGTGACCACGGTTTTAGAAGCCTTGGCGTAATTGAAAGCGCGTATTTACGCGATGAATTATACGTGGAAATCATTGCGGACGGAAAGCATTTACCGCCTGACCTTATCAAGATGATTATAAAGATTAAGGGGACGAATAAAGTTGCTTTGATTACGGACAGCCTTGAAATTGCGGGAACGGATATCCAAGAGGGGGTAATGAGCGGAACGGAGTTTATCGTTGAGGACGGCGTATGTAAACTCAAGGATAGGTCGGCATTCGCTGGGAGTGTAGCGACGGCGGATTGCTTGATAAGAACTCTTGTAAACGACTGCGGATTTTCGATACCGACGGCGGTAAAAATGTTGACGAAAGTCCCTGCAAAGATTTTAGGTTTAAATAAAGGTGAAATTAGCATCGGGAAGGATTCCGATATCATTGTATTCAACGAAAAAATTTGCGTGGAACGCGTTTTTATCGGTGAACGCGTATACAAAATGTAAAAACGGTTTCAGCGCGGTAGCAGTTATGCGCGGAAAATCAAATGCTGGAAGGTAAAAAGAAAGATTTTGTAATAAATGTTGGGGTATGAGAAAATATCTCAACATTTTTTATAAAGGCATAAAAAGTGAAAAATTAGTTGCTGAAATGCTGTATTTGTTCTCACGGTTGGTGAAAATATCCATACGTATTTGCTCTTTGGGTAAAAAAATATAGATAGAACAAAAAATATGAAAAATGACGTAAAAATGCTTGCAAAAGCGTAAAAACATGGTAAAATGTATAACGTTGACGAAGTGATTATGGAAGAAGCGCAGGCGCGTGGTGCAATTTGCGTGGACATTCTGCATAAAAAGGATAGCGAAATGGCATTGGGACAATATTGGCACGAAGGAGTAAGTATGCATCCAAGCGACGAGGGTATGGAAATGATTGCGGATGCCTTTTTTAGTGTGCTTAAACAGTAAAGATTCTTACATTGATTATGCGGAAATATACGATATTCTTTACGAAGACATAAGGGTTGTATACGGCGAACTATGTATAGAGTCTAAGACGCAGGGGCAACAAAGAGATATATGCCTTACAATGCGGATATGGGGGAAATTGTAAACATGATTTTGGGGCTTTGAAGTAAGGAGAAAAGGTTAAAATGGATTTTTCAAAAATACCGATTGTCATATTATTTATCACAACTTTATTATGTGGTATCGCAAGTCAAACGCATAAAGCTTATTACATAAAAAGATGTATGCGGAAAGAAAGTGAGCAATACTCTCTTAATGCAGGTGTTAGCATAATTTGTGCGCTTGTTTTGTTCTTTTTGACTGGTTGTAAAATACAAATGTCTTGGTATTCGTTATTGCTGGGTGTTGTGTTTGGAATTGCTACAATGGGTAATGCTCTTTTCCAGGCGAAAGCAGTAAAAATAGGACCGTTTGGATACACAACGGTTATTGTAAGTTTATCAACGGCAATCACAGCACTTTCAGGGGCACTCTTTTGGGATGAAGCCTTAAACGCATTCAAAATTATCTTAAAGGAATGAAGGAATTGCAAATTCCTACGTTGGAATATATTCGTTACAGTTTCAATAACATTTTACCGAATCATATTTTATACGACTTGCGAACTACGTTTTATACGAGATGCGAGGAATGTGGAGTCGCAGAACCTGCAAGGGATGAATTTGTAGGACACAGTAGGGGAAAACTTAATAGCACATATTCAGATTTATCGGACGAATACCTTCTTAGCGAAGGAAAAAAATTGGTTTGGTAAATGCAAAAATTTATGCCCCAAAAATAGAAAAAATGGGTTAAAAAATTAGGGCAATTTTAGGGATAAATTTTATGCCCCAAAAAAATCGGATTTTATGCCCCAATTTATGCCCCAAATTGTGCCCCAAAAGTTGGCAAGGTAACGAAAAATGCCTCAAAAAAGCTGCATATTCATACAAAAATGCAAAGAAAAACACTCATTTATGCGGATTTTCTTGCATAAATGAGTGTATCTGGTGGACGATCAGGGACTCGAACCCTGGGCCCACTGATTAAGAGTCAGTTGCTCTACCAGCTGAGCTAATCATCCAGATTGGTGGTCCATCGGAGGCTCGAACTCCGGACACCTTGATTAAAAATCAAGTGCTCTACCTACTGAGCTAATGGGCCTTAAATTGTAAAGGCTGTCCACATAAGTGGCTGGGGTGGCAGGATTTGAACCTACGAATGCCGGAATCAAAATCCGGTGCCTTAACCACTTGGCGACACCCCAATGTGTATAAAGTGGGGCGGGCAGAGAGAATCGAACTCACGACCTCCAGGGCCACAATCTGGCGCTCTAACCAACTGAGCTATGCCCGCCATATGTTGGTGCGCCTGAAGAGATTCGAACTCCTGACACACGGCTTAGAAGGCCGTTGCTCTATCCAACTGAGCTACAGGCGCATTCTTGACACGCCCGCATGAAATAAGTGGAGCGGGTGATGGGAATCGGACCCACGCGGCCAGCTTGGAAGGCTGGAATTCTACCATTGAACTACACCCGCATTCGCCGCACTTCAACGCCGTATCAACAACGCCTGTATATAATAGCACTTCTGAAAAGAATTGTCAAACAATTTTTCGCACTTTTTGAAAAAATTTCCGAAAAATTTTTATTTTTTTTCCAAGTGGGGCAAAAACCCTTTTTTTTCTTGGAAAATCGGCGTTTTACGGAAAGCGCCGTGCGAAAATTGTTGGATTATAATTTTATATAACCTCGTTTTTCGTTTGCAAAATTTGAAAAATGTGTTATAATATATTAGCCGATTACGAAAAATCGGAATCCCGAGCGGAAAAGAAGTACCCAAAGATAGATATTGAGCACGCCGATCAACGGCATGAGCAACATTAAAAGCAGTTCCGTTCTTTTCCACTTAAAAATAAATATACACGCGTAAATAGTAATCGCGCCGCCGAGCAAACCCGTAATAAGCAGTTTTCCCATATACCGTTTGGGATTTGGTGTGGTTTGCGGTGCGGGGGGATTGACGGTTTGCTCGATTTCTTCTTTTCGTTCTTCGTCGCGCAACGATTTAACGAGCAAAAAAGCGTAAAAATTGACGGCTAAAATATAAGCGATTAAAAGAATATACAAAATTACCATACGGTTAGTTTGGCTAAAAAACGAGAAAAAAATAACAGAGGTATAAATATTATGAAAAAAAGAGCACTTGTAAGCGTATCCGACAAAACGGGTATCGTCGAATTTTGTCAGCGTTTGATTGCCTGCGGATACGAAATCATTTCCACGGGCGGTACGGCGAAAGCCCTTGAAAAAGCGGGGCTTCCCGTTATCGGTATTAGCGATCTTACGGGCTTTCCCGAATGTTTGGACGGACGCGTAAAAACTTTGCACCCCGCCGTGCACGCAGGACTTTTGGCGATGCGTTCCAACCCCGAACACATGGCGCAAATCGAGAAGCTCGGGATCAATACCATTGATATCGTAGCGGTCAATCTCTATCCTTTCAAGGCGACGATTTCCAAACCCGACGTCACCTTTGCGGACGCCGTGGAAAATATCGATATCGGCGGACCTACCATGATCCGTGCGGCGGCGAAGAATTACCAAGACGTTGCGGTGGTAGTTGATCCCAAGGATTACGAAAGGGTGCTTTCCGAGCTTGAAGCGGGCGAGATCACGCTCGATACCAAGAAGTATTTACAATATAAAGTATTTGCGCATACCGCCGTATACGACAGCATGATTTCCAATTATCTTGCGCAACAGCTCGATATTCGTTTCCCCGACAGCATTACTTTTGCGTACGAAAAAGCGCAAGATATGCGTTACGGGGAAAACCCTCATCAAGGCGCTTCCTATTATAGCGAAGAATTTATCCGCGCCGGCTCGCTTTCCAAGGCGAAACAGCTTTGGGGTAAAGAGCTTTCCTACAACAATATCAACGACGCGAACGGCGCGTTGGAGCTTGTAAAAGAGTTTGGTGACGAACCTTGCGTCGTTGCTTGTAAGCACGCAAATCCTTGCGGTGTGGGCGTGGGTAAAAATATCCACGAGGCGTATATCAAAGCGTATGAAAGCGATCCCGTTTCCGTGTTCGGCGGTATCCTTGCGATCAACGGTACGGTGGACGAAGCGACGGCGACGGAAATCAATAAAATTTTCATTGAAATCGTTATCGCGGAAAGCTTCACCGAAGGCGCGCTTGAAATTTTGAAGAAGAAAAAGAATATTCGTCTTTTGGAACTTCCCGATATCAAAGCAAAGAGAGAAAAGAGTGCGTACGACATGAAAAAGGTGTACGGCGGTTTGCTCGTGCAGGACTACGACGAAACGCTTTTTGCGCCCGAGAATCTGAAAGTCGTTACCAAACGCGCGCCTACGGAAGCAGAGATGAAAGCGCTCATGTTTAATTGGAAGGTGGTAAAACATACCAAATCCAACGCCATCGTCGTGGGTAAAGAAGATAGAACGACGGGGATCGGCATGGGGCAAACTAACCGCATTTGGGCGGCGCAACAGGCGATTGCGCACGCGGGTGAAGAGATAAAAGGCTCGGTGATGGCTTCCGACGCGTTCTTCCCGTTCCGCGACTGTGTGGACGAATGTATCAAAGCGGGAATTTCGGCAATCATTCAACCGGGCGGAAGTATTCGCGACCAAGAATCCATCGACGCTTGCGACGAAGCGGGAATCGCTATGATTTTCGTGGGCGACAGACATTTCAAGCATTAATCGAAAATAAACGATAAATAACAACGCGCGACTGTGAAAAGGTCGCGCGTTTTCATATGTTTTAATAAAGGAAAAGATACGGTAAAAATGCTTTTAAGAATCCAACGATGAAAAAGAAATTGCAAATCATAGAAACGATAGAAATAATAATCGCCGCCACGCTAAGCCCTTTTCCGCTTGCGCCGTTATTTGCACGACTATTTCCGATGCAACCGAAAATCAAACCGAATAAGGGAAAGAAAAAGGATAAAATAAATCCCGCAATCGCCATGCCGTTGCTTGCTTTTTTCGCGGGGGGCGGTGTTTGATAGGTTGGATAGGGTTGCGCGGGATATGACCTTACGAATTTCGTATGGCAATTATGGCAATACAAATCTTCCGATAAAGTATCACAGTTGCATTTTGGACATTTCATAATAATTTCTCCTTGTTTAAGTATATATTTATATTATAATCTTAGTTTTCTAAGATGTCAAGTATTTTTCTTAGTTTTTTGATAAAATATAAATAATATGGAGAAATTAGGTGAAACGATAAAAGAACTTAGAGTGGAGAGGGGGCTTACCCAACCGCAACTTGCCAAGCTCGTAGGCGTGTCCAACGGTATGATATCCGTATGGGAGAATAACGTCAATGAACCGAAAGCAAGTTACGTAAAAAAACTCGCCACGGTTTTAGGGGTGACGAGTGATTATTTGTTAAATATGGAATAGCGATTATTTACGCTTTTGCTTTCGAGGCTTTGTATTCTGCAATAGCGCGGGCGAGCTGGTCGGGGCAAGAGGTATCGCCTTTGCAACGGATACCTTTAAGAATGGAGGCAACTTCGTCGATATCTTTGCCTTCGACGAGGCGAGCGATCCCTTGCAAGTTTCCACCGCAACCGCCGATAAAGCGAACGCCGTGCATTTTGTTGTTTTCGTCAACGTTGAAAAGAATTTGTCTGGAACAAGTTCCACGGGTAGAATAAGTAAACATGATAATCTCCTTGCGTTGCCTCTCGGCAACCGTTTTTTTTGTTTTTAGTCAACCAGCGTTTCGTAGATAGCGGAATACAGCTCGGATGCTTTGCTTTCCCAATTTTTATAAATATTTTGCGCCGTTTTTTTATCGGGAATTACGAATTTTAATTCAAGCATGGGATGTACGGGCGCGAGGATTTTCAAAAATACGGTGTAAGTGCCGTCCGCGTTTTGGTAGTAATCCGATTTACATTCTTGGCGTGTGCGAAGCTTCCTGCCGTTCTTTTTGATATAGGCGGAAATCTCGTCGCGCAAGCTTTTGGGAATAGTGATATAAAAATTATTAAGGCTTTCTCTGCCGTCGCTGGTAATGGTGTAAAGGGGTTCTTCTTCGGGGGAGGAACAACGGCAAAGAAATCCGTCGTCCAAAAGACGGGGCAAAAGTTCCATACAGTCCATATAATTGAGCCAACCGTTGACCGTCGTGCACATTTCCACGACCGTGCGTTGAGAAAGCGCGCTTTCCATTTTATCGAAAACGAAAAGTACGATAAGCTTATTGACCGAGGTTTCTCCCTGTATTTGCATTTGTAAAACTCCTTTAAGGTAAAACTCCTTTAAGATAGAAAATAGATCGCATAGTTTCCCGTGCGACCTACTTTCGGGTTTTTTCCGTTATGAAATTTACGATTCGAACTTTTTAAGCTTTGCCATGAGTTCGTCGCAGTCGTCGCTGTACGCTTCCACCGTAATAGGTTGGGAAAGATCGAGCGAGAAGATGCCGAGGATAGACTTTGCGTCTACTACGTATCTACCGCTTTTAAGCAATATCTCGTAAGGATAATCTTGCGTGATATTCACGAACTCTTTCACGCGTTGCGCCATTTCAAGGGAAATTTTGATGGACTTCATATGTTTTTACCTCCATAAGTTTTTTGACTGCCTATATTATACATAATTTTTTTTATAAAATCAAGATATTTCACTAAAAAAATTTGGATAATTTTCGAATTTGTGCTATAATGATAACAAAAGCAAAAATTCTTGGCTATTTTGCAAGGAAAAAAGGAGCGATTATGGCGTACGAAGAAAAAACGGTGAGGAAAAATTATATATATCAAGGCAAGATTCTTTCACTTCGCTGTGACGACGCGCTCACGCACGACGGAAAAGCGTGCAAACGGGAAATCGTGGAGCACGGCGGTGGGGCGTGCGTGTTGTATATTGAAAGCGGTCGCGTTCTGTTCGTTAGGCAGTATCGCTATGCGTACGGAGAAGAGGTGCTTGAAATCCCCGCGGGAAAGTTGGAGAAGGGGGAAGACCCGAAAGTTACCGCGATTCGCGAGTTGGAAGAAGAAACGGGAATCCGCGTAAAAGACGCGGAGCTTTTGTTCGTGCTTTACCCAACGCCGGGATATACGAACGAAAAGATTTATATTTACGGCGCAAGCGCGGGGGAAAAGGTATCGGCGCATTTGGACGAGGGCGAATATCTCGACGTGGTGTGGTTATCGATCGAGGAAGCGAAAAAAGCGTTGCAAACGGGGGAATTGCACGACGCGAAAACGATCGTTGCCCTGCAACGGTATTTGCTTGGATAAAAAAGACTGCGGAGTCGGGCACGCCCGACTCCGCAGCTTTTGAAAAAGAGAAAAATAAAAAATCAAGGAGAAAAAGAAAACTCAACGGCAATTGCAACCGCAATCACAGCCACAAGAAGGCGTCAGCAAGCCGGCAAGCGTTCCGTTTTTGTATAAACAATAGAGGAGCGCAACGAGAATGGGAAGACCGCAACCGCTGAACACGTTCGAGCAGAACGCTCCGTTCTTCGAGCCGAGAATAAGCAAAGCGATAAGGATCCAAAGGGTGGTGTTACCCGTTAAACAACAATTCATAAAAACCTCCTGTGTTTCGCCGCAGGGGATATGTATTTCGATTTCCTGTAAAAGGATTTGTGCCTGCGGTTTTGTCTTTCTATTACATAATATTCTTTCCAGGCGCTTTTTGTGTAACTTTCTTTGGGGAATCAAAAGAAAAAATGAAAAAGTTTCCTTGATTTTGTTGCGAAAAATTTGAAAATGCGGTATAATGTTATCATACCCTATTATGCCGTGGCGGATATTCTTCGGGAGTCTGACCGAAAAAAACGGCAAAAATATGGTAAATCTATTTTTCTACGGGTATCTTGGAAGAACCCGATGGAGGTATTATTATGGAAAAGAAAGGTTTCTTTTCGGCAAAGCGGATTACGGGTATGGCGGTATTGCTTGCGCTCGTAATCGTATTACAGGCGTTCGGCGGGACGATTATGATCGGTGCGGTGCAGTTGAACTTTACACTCATTCCCATCGTATTGGGCGCAATCGTTTTCGGTCCGTTCGCGGGAGGATTTTTGGGCTTTGCGTGCGGCGTCGTCGTATTGATCCAAGTGATTATCGGCGGTTCACCGTTTTACGCGTTGATTTGGGCGAACGACCCGGTCGTTACGACGCTTACCTGTATCGTAAAAACGACGGCGGCAGGGGTGCTGTCCGGTTTGGCGTACCGTTGGCTCGTCGCGAAAAACGAATTGCTCGCGACTTTTATCGCTTCGGGAATCGTACCCGTCGTCAATACGCTACTGTTTATCGTGGGCTGTTTGTTTATGACCGATTCCGTTTACACGATGGCAGACGGGCAAAGCGTACTTAAATTTATTCTCGTCGGACTCGTAACCTTTAATTTCTTTTTGGAATTTGCAATCAATCTTTTGATCGCGCCCGCGTTGTATAGGGTTATTGGGGCGATCGGTAAAAGTTTTAGAAGGAAGTAAAAAATGATTATTTGTATTGATATAGGAAACACCAACATTAAATACGCGATTTACGATAAGGACGAATTGAAGCTGTCCTTTCGCGTGGCGACTGATTTTAAGAAAACTTCGGATGAGTACGGCGCACAGCTTACGAGTATGCTCGCTGCGAGGGGCGTGTCTTCGGAGTCGGTGACGGGGGGGATCGTATCCTCCGTCGTACCCTCGCTCGATTATACGATCGATAGAATGTGCGCGTACTATCTTTCCATTGAGCCGTTGCATATCGCGCCCGGCTTGAAATCGGGCTTGAATATCCGTTGCGACGACGCGCGCGAAGTGGGCGCGGACAGAATCGTAAACTGCGTGTCCGCTATCGTGGAATACGGCGAAGGGAAACCCATGATCGTCGTGGATTTCGGCACGGCGACCACCTTTAATATTATCAGCGAGAAAAACGAGTTTATCGGCGGTGTAATCGCGCCGGGGATTAAAGGTTCTCTCGATTCACTCGTAAACGGCACGGCGAAACTTCCGCGCGTGGAAATCGAAGCACCCTCGTCTATTATCGCGAAAAACACGGTGACGAATATGCAGGCGGGGATCGTGTTCGGTTTTGCGGGACTCGTCGAATATATCGTCAAACGCATTAAAAAAGAACTCAAAACGGCGGACGTGAAAACGATTGCGACGGGCGGATTTAGCAATATTATTTCCAAGGAGATCGAGTGTATCGACGTCGTAGACAAGCTACTCACCTTGAAAGGTTTGAAATATCTTTACGATTTGAATACACAGGAAAAATAAGAGAAAGGAGGCAGGCGTATGATTAAGAAAGTAGGCGTGGCAATTTTAGGTTTAGGCGTCGTAGGGGGCGGTACTTATAAAACGCTCTTAGAACACCGAGAATTTTATAAGCGCACGCAAGGCGTGGACGTGACGGTGGAAGCGGTGCTCGTTCGAAACCCAGCTAAAGCGCAGGCACTCGGCGTACCCGAAGAAATCGTTGCCTCCAACATAGCCGAGGTAATCGCCAATCCCAACGTGGACATCGTCGTGGAAACGATCGGCGGTTGCGACGCGGCGAAGGATTACGTATTGGCGGCGCTTCGCGAGGGCAAAGCGGTCGTTACGGCGAATAAAGAATTGATTTGTAAATATTGGCACGAGTTGGAACGGGTAGCAAAGCGCACTTCTTGCGGTTTGTATTTTGAGGCGAGCTGTGTGGGAGGCGTTCCCATTATCCGTACGCTCCTCGACGGCGTGCAGGGCAATAAGGTCGAGCAAATGATGGGTATTATCAACGGCACGACCAACTATATTCTCACGAAAATGACGGTGGAGGGGGCGGATTACGCCGAAACCTTGCAAGAAGCGCAAAGACTCGGCTATGCCGAGGCAGACCCCACCAACGACGTGGAAGGATTCGACGCGTTGTATAAGCTGTCCATTTTATCCTCGATGGCGTTCCATACCAAAGTTCCGCAGACGAAAATATTCCGCGAGGGGATTTCTCAAATCAGCGGAAAGGATATCGCTTACGGGAAAGAACTCGGATATACGCTCAAACTGCTTGCAATCGGTAAAAATACGGACAAGGGCATAGAGGTGCGCGTACACCCCACCTTTATCCCCAAAGAACACCCCTTGGCGAGCGTAAACGACGCGTTTAACGCGGTGCACCTTAGAGGCGACGCGGTGGGCGACATCATGCTATACGGTCGGGGCGCGGGTTCGCTTCCCACGGCAAGCGCGGTGGTGAGCGACGTATTGTACGCGGCGACCCACTCCGAAGTTAAATACGCCACTTTCAAAAATACGGCGACGGCGGAAAGCAACGTAAAATTCGTTTCCGACTTTGAAAGCGCGTACTATTTGCGCCTTTCCGTGGACGATAAGCCGGGCGTGCTTGCCAAAATCAGCGGTGTGTTTGCCAAATGCGGTATGTCCATTATACAAATTGCGCAAAAGGGACAATACGGCAATTTGAACAAGGATCGCGTTCCGCTCGTTATCGTTACGCATAAGACGACGGAAAATATTTGCAAGAAAGCGGTAAAAGAAATCAAATCGTTGAAGATCGGTACGATAGAATCGGTGATTCGCGTAGAACAGTAATTCGGGGTTTTTCGGTATATGCTCACAAAGGAAAAAATTCGCCAATTCGTAGATATATTAAAGGAAGAGCTCGTGCCCGCCATGGGTTGCACCGAGCCTATTTCCATTGCGTACGCGGTGGCGAAAGCGAAATCGGTTTTGGGTGAAACGCCCGTTTTGGGAAAACTTGCGGTGAGCGGGAATATCGTAAAGAACGCAAAGAGCGTTACCGTACCGCATACGGGCGGTTTGCGCGGGATTCGCTCGGCGTTTGCCGCGGGACTCGTCGGGGACGGAGAAGCGCGATTGGAAGTGCTTTCCCGTATCAACGAAACGCAAATCGAGGAAATTAAACGCCTTCGCGATACTTTCCCTCTTACGGTGGAAACGCCCGAAAACGCGCGTATTTTTGATATTGCGGTTACTTTGAAATCGGAAAATCACACCTCCTTCGTACGGATTGCCGATTCGCACACAAACGTCGTACTCGTGCAAAGGGACGGGGAAACGCTGTTTGAAAAACCGCTCGTTCGCGAGGGGAAAAAGACCGACCGTTCCGTGCTATGCGTAGAGGATATCGTCGCGTTTGCGGACGCGGTGGATACGGAAGAGGTGCGGGAAATTTTGCAACGCCAAATCGATTACAATATGGCAATCGCCGAAGAGGGAATAAAAAACGATTACGGCGCGAATATCGGCAAAGTACTGCTCCGTTCCTATCAACCGGATATAAAGACGACGGCAAAGGCGTACGCGGCTGCGGCAAGCGACGCGCGTATGAACGGTTGCGAACTGCCCGTTATCATCAATTCTGGGAGCGGTAATCAAGGCTTAACGGCTTCCATACCCGTTATCGTTTACGCGAGAGGTTTGCACGGTTCTTTGAACGATCTTTTCCGCGCTCTTTGCGTGTCCAACCTCGTAACGATACATTTGAAATCGGGAATCGGCACGCTTTCCGCGTATTGCGGAGTCGTGTCGGCAGGCGCGGGCGCGGCTTGCGGGATCGCTTACTTATTGGGCGGACGAACCAAGGAAATTTGCCACACCCTCGTCAACGCGCTCGCGATTGATTCGGGTATTATTTGCGACGGCGCAAAGGCAAGTTGCGCGGCGAAAATCGCCACGGCGGTGGATAGCGGTTTGCTCGGTTTGAACATGTATTACAACGGCAATCAATTCTACGCGGGCGACGGTATCGTCAAAAAGGGCGTGGAAAATACCATAAAAAGCGTTTGCCGTTTGGCGCACGAGGGTATGCGGGAAACGGATAAGGAAATTATCCGTATCATGTTGGAAGTAGAATAAACGCAAAAAAATTCGTATAAATATAAGGAAAGGGCGTTCAAATCCTTGCTTTTTACAAACGGAATGTGATATAATAAACAGAAAAAACCGATTATAAACTAAATTAAAATCGAAAAAATCGTTTGTTGGAGGTAGGAGATATGGAAAGAGTATACAATTTCTCGGCGGGACCCTCGATGCTCCCCGAGTCGGTTTTACAAAGAGCGGCGACGGAGATGCTTTCGTATGAAAACAGCGGAATGTCCGTTATGGAAATGAGTCACCGTTCGCCCGTATACGAAAAAATTATCCTCGGCGCGGAAGAAACGCTTCGTCGCGTCATGGGGATTCCCGAGGACTATAAGGTCTTGTTTTTGCAGGGCGGTGCGTCTACGCAATTTTCCGCCGTTCCGCTCAATTTAATGAACGGGAGTAAAAAAGCGGATTATATACTTTCGGGGCAGTTTTCCACGAAGGCGTATCAAGAAGCGCAAAAATACGGCGACGCGTTCGCCGTGGCTTCGAGCAAGGATAAGAATTTCTCTTACATTCCCAAAACGGAAGCGAAGGATTTTCGAGCGGACGCGGATTACGCGCATATATGCTTGAACAATACCATATACGGCACGAAATTTCCGTATATCCCCGATACGGGGAATATTCCGCTCGTTGCGGACGCGTCCTCGTGTATTTTGAGCGAACCGATCGATATTTCCAAGTTTGGACTCGTTTACGCGGGCGCGCAAAAGAATATGTCGGCGGCGGGTTTGACGGTCGTTATCGTGAAAGAATCGCTTTTAGGAAAAGCGCGTGCGGAAACGCCGACGATGCTCGATTACAAGGTAATGGCAGATAACGGTTCTATGTATAATACGCCGCCCTGTTGGTGTATCTATATCGCCAAACTCGTTTGCGAATGGATTGAAAGTCTTGGCGGGTTGACGGAAATGAAGAAGCGGAACGAGAAAAAAGCGGGACTTTTGTACGGGTATTTGGATTCGCAAGATTATTATTTTGCGCCCGTCGAAAAGGAATGCCGTTCGCTCATGAACGTCACCTTCGTCACGGGCAATCCCGAGTTGGATAAAAAATTCGCGTTACAAGCGTCGGAAAACGGTTTGGTGAATTTGAAAGGACACCGCTCGGTGGGCGGTATGCGCGCTTCGATTTATAACGCGATGCCACAAGCGGGCGTGGAGAAACTCGTGGCGTTTATGGAAAAATTCGCCTTGGAAAATCCCAAGACTTAAAACAGGTGAAATATGGAAAAATTAAAAGTTAAATTATATAATAAAATTGCAAAAGTGGGAACGGATATCCTTTCTCCGCTTCGCTACGAGGTGGGGGAGCAGGTAGAGGACGAAGACGCGATCATGGTTCGCTCAGCGGCGTTGCACGAATTGCAGTTTTCTGAAAATTTACGGGCAATAGCCCGTTGCGGTGCGGGTGTCAACAATATCCCCGTGGAAAGATGCACCAAGGCGGGGGTGGTCGTGTTCAATACCCCCGGCGCGAACGCAAACGCCGTGAAAGAGCTTGCGATCGCTTCGCTTATCCTCGCTTCCCGCGACGTGGTAGGCGGTATCAAATGGGTGGAATCGCTCGCGGGGCAAACGGACGTGGCGAAGAAGGTGGAAGCGGGAAAATCCGCGTTCGTCGGACACGAACTTGCGGGTAAAACGCTCGGCGTTATCGGACTCGGTGCGATCGGCGGTATGGTGGCGAACGCGGCGATTTCGCTCGGTATGAGCGTTATGGGCTACGATCCCTATATTACGGCAAAAGCGGCTTGGAGTCTTGCGCCTTCGGTGAAACAGGCTTCCGATTACGCGGAAATTTTCGCAACCTGCGATTATATTTCCTTGCACGTACCCGCAACTCCGCAAACGAAGAATATGATTTGCGCAAAGAGTCTTGCGCAAATGAAAGACGGCGTGCGTATTATCAACTTGTCCCGCGCGGATCTCGTTTGCGTAGACGATTTGAAAGAGGGATTAAACGGCGGTAAAGTGTCGGCGTATATCACCGATTTCCCGACGGACGAAACGGCGGGCGTGAAAGGCATTACGGCGATTCCCCACCTTGGCGCGTCCACGGTGGAGTCGGAGGATCATTGCGCGGTAATGGCGGCGCAGGAGTTGGACGAATTTTTGTCCTGCGGAAATATTCGCAACAGCGTCAATTTCCCGTCGGTGGGGATTCCCCGTTCCGAAAAACCCCGCGTTTGTATCATGAACGAAAATATTCCCAATATGCTCACGCAAATCACTTCCGTTTTCTCTTCGCAACATATCAATATTGAAAATATGGCGAACGGTTCGAAGGGTGAAATTGCGTATACGATCGTGGAAACGAACGAAAAACCCGATAAGGAAATGCTGGAAAAGTTAAACGTGATTAACGGCGTATTCGGCGTTCGTGCCTTTGGTTAGATTGAACGCTATAAGGAAAAATTACAGGAGAAAAATGTGGCGGAAACGATTTTGAAAGAAGAGGAACGCGTGGCGTTCGACCTGCGTGCTCTTTATCGGCAATACGGCTATTTGCCGTACAAAATGAGTAAGTTCGAGGCGTACGACTTGTACGCCTCGAATAAAGATTTTCTCGTGAGCGAGGGCGTAATCACTTTCAACGATACGGACGGAAAGTTGCTCGCGCTCAAACCCGACGTTACCCTTTCCATTATCAAAACCTCTAACGAGTCGGGCGGGAAACGCAAGGTGTATTATCACGAGAACGTATATAGAATATCGGGAGAAACCAAACAGTTTAAGGAAATTCCGCAGGTGGGCTTGGAGTGTATCGGTAGCGTGGACGGCTACGACGTCTACGAAACGGTGCAACTCGCGGCGAAAAGCCTCGCCGTAATTTCCAAGGATTTTGCGTTGGATATTTCCCACTTGGGGATTTTGTCTGCCGTATTGGACGAAATTGCGCTCGGGGAAGAATTTAACCGCGAGATTATGCGCCTGCTCTCCGAAAAGAATTTACACGAAACGCGTTCGGCTTGTCAACGCTACGGCGTAAGCGAGTCGGCAACGGATAAGCTTTTGCAAATCGTGCGCGCTTACGGGGATATGCAAAGCGTACTCGCTTTACTTGCACCCGTTTGTAAAGAGGGGAAAGCCGAAAAGGCGTATAAGGAATTGCAAACGCTTTGCGAGCTTCTCAAAAAGGGCGGTTACGCGGATAAGATTCGTTTCGATTTTTCCGTAGTGAACGATATGAAATATTATAACGGAATCGTGTTCAAGGGCTTCGTGGACGGCGTTTGCGAGGGCGTGCTTTCGGGCGGGCAGTACGATAGACTCATGGCGCGTATGGGTAAAAAGGCGCACGCGATCGGTTTTGCGGTGTATCTCGATTTGTTGGAGGGCTTCCGCAAACGCAAGACGGAATACGATATAGACGCGTTGGTGTTATACGACGCGACTACGCCCGTGTCGCTCGTTGCGGATACGGTAGAATCGCTCGTGAAAGCGGGTAAGAGCGTAAGCGCGCGCTTGGTGCGCGGGGAACTCCGTTATAAAGAAGTCGTCGATTTGACTTCGGGAGGTAAAAATGATTAACGTTGCGCTTCCCAAGGGTCGGTTGGGTGAAAAAATTTACGATATATTCGAAAAGGCGGGCTACGAGTGTCCGTCGATTAAAGAGCCGAATAGAAAACTCATTTTTGAAAACGAGGCGCGGGGCGTGCGCTATTTTTGGGTGAAACCCTCCGACGTATCCATTTACGTGGAACGCGGAGCGGCGGATCTCGGCGTGTGCGGGAAGGACATTCTGGCGGAATACGCGCCCGACGTTTACGAACTCCTCGATTTGAAAAAGGGCGTTTGCCGTATGGCGGTTGCGGCGAAAAAGGATTTCTACGACGACGGAGCGACCACGCTTAAAGTCGCGACGAAATTCGTTCGCGTGGCAAAAGCGTTTTATGCGGGGAAAGGCAGGGATATCGACGTAATCAAATTGAACGGTTCTATCGAAATTGCACCCATTTTAGGACTTTCCGACGTAATCGTGGATATCGTGGAAACGGGTAAAACGCTCGTGGAAAACGATTTGGAAGTGGTGGAAACGGTATTCCCCATCAGCGCGCGCTTAATTGCTAATAAAGCGAGCTTTAAGTTCAAAACGAAAGAGATTGAAACGCTCGTGGAAAGCGTAAGCGCCTTGCTGGATTGAGAGCGTGCAAAAAATTACACGCTTTTTTAGCGAAGGAAGAGAGTTGTATGATTAAGATATTTAGATATGGACAAGTGAGCAACGAAGAAATTTTCGCGCGGGAAAATCCCACGGCAAAGGTGGAAGCGATCGTTTCGGAAATTATTGAAAAGGTTGCAAACGAGGGCGATTCCGCGTTAAAAGCGTACGCGGAAAAGTTCGACGGGGTACGCCTTTCGGCGTTGGAAGTAACGAAGGAAGAAATCGAGAACGCGTATGCAAAAGCGGAGAAAGCGTTCGTGGCGGTTTTGGAAGAGGCGGCGGAAAATATCCGCGCGTTTCACGAGCAACAAAAACGCGAGGGTTTTCGTTTGGAGAAGAAAAACGGCGTGATCGTCGGGCAAAAATATACGCCCATTGAAAAGGTGGGCTTGTACGTGCCCGGAGGCACGGCGGCGTATCCGTCCACCGTTTTAATGGACGCGATTCCTGCGAAAATCGCAGGTTGCGAAGAAATCGTCATGGTAACGCCCACGAAAACGGGCGAGGTGAATCCCGATATTCTCGCGGCGGCGAAGGTGGCGGGCGTAGACAGGATTTTCAAAATCGGCGGAGCGCAAGCGATCGCCGCGCTTGCCTACGGTACGGAAAGCGTGCCCAAAGTAGATAAAATCGTAGGACCGGGCAACGCGTTTGTTGCGGAAGCGAAAAAGCAGGTATTTGGAAAAGTTTCTATCGATATGATAGCAGGTCCGAGCGAGATACTCGTCGTAGCGGATAATACCAACGACCCCGCGCATATCGCGGCGGATCTTCTTTCGCAAGCGGAACACGATAAAATGGCGAGCGCGGTGCTCGTGACGGACGATTACGCGTTCGCGACGGCGGTGCAAGCGGAGCTTGAAAAGCAAATTCCGACGCTGTTGCGCGCCGAGATTGCACGCGTTTCCATTGATCAAAACGGGAAAATTATCGTTGCGGAAGATTTGCTTACGGCAATTGAAATAGCCAACGAGATCGCGCCCGAACATTTGGAACTTTGCGTGGACGATCCTTTTGACTATTTGGATAAAATCAAACACGCGGGGTCTATTTTCATGGGCAAATATTGCCCCGAGGCACTCGGGGACTATTTCGCAGGTCCTAACCATACCTTGCCGACGAGCGGTACGGCGCGTTTTTCTTCCGCGCTTTCCGTGGACGATTTCGTGAAAAAATCGCAGTATATCTATTACACGAAAGACGCCTTGGAAGAGGTGGCGGAAAAGGTGGCGTTTTTCGCCGAAAAGGAAGGCTTGCAGGCGCACGCAAAAAGCGCGGTTATTCGAGTGGAAAAAGAGTATGAGTAAATTTTTCAGTAAAAAATACGACGCTTTGACGCCGTATACGCCCGGGGAACAGCCCCGCGATATGCAGTATATCAAATTGAATACGAACGAATCGCCTTTTCCTCCGCCCGAAGCGGTGGTGGAGGCGGTAAAACGGGAGGCGGGCGCGTGTAATTTGTATTCCGACCCGACCTGCCGTGCGCTTGTGGAAGAGGTGGCGAAAGTTTATAAAGTTCGCCCTACGCAGGTGTTGCCGACCAACGGTTCGGACGAGATTCTCAATTTTGCGTTTATGGCGTTTTGCGATCGCGATACGCCCGCCACGTTTGCGGATATCACCTATGGGTTTTACGAGGTGTTTGCCCGCCTGCACGGGATTCCTTATCGCACGATTCCCTTGAAAGAGGATTTTTCGATCGATTATCGGGAGTATATGGGTATTCACTCGACGGTGTTTATCGCCAATCCTAACGCGCCGACGGGGCTTGCGCTTTCCCGTGCGCAAATCGAAGAGATTCTCGTTTCCAATCCCGATAATATCGTAGTCGTGGACGAGGCGTACGTGGATTTCGGCGGGGAAAGTTGCGTTTCGCTTATCGATAAATACGAGAATTTGCTCGTCACGCAAACATTCTCCAAATCGAGAAGCTTGGCGGGCGCGCGTTTGGGGCTTGGCTTTGCCAACGAAAAGCTTATCAACGACTTGAATACGCTTAAATATTCCACGAATCCGTACAACGTCAATCGAATGACGATGACGGCGGGCGTCGTCGCGTTGCAAAATCAATCGTATTTCGACGAAAAATGCGAGGAGATTTGCAAGACGCGGGAATATACGAAAGAAAAATTGACGAAGCTTGGATTTTTCGTGCTCGATTCGAAAACGAATTTCCTGTTTATCCGTTCGGATAAAATCGACGGAGAGCGTCTTTACAATCAACTCAAATCGCGCGGAATTTTGGTTCGTCATTTCAACGGCGAGAGAATCCGCGAATTTAACCGCGTAACGGTTGGTACGAAAGCGCAAATGGACGCGTTTTTGCTTGCGGTAACGGAAATATTAAAGGAGAATCAAGCATGAGAAGAGTGAGTGAAATTTCCCGTAAAACGGGGGAAACGGATATTTATTTGAAAATCAACTTGGACGGCGAAGGAAAGAGCGAGATTGACAGCGGTTGCGGTTTTCTCGACCATATGCTCACGCTGTTTGCCAAGCACGCGAATTACGACCTTGGCGTAACCTGCAAAGGGGATACGCAAGTAGATTATCACCACACGACGGAAGATATCGGGATCGCACTCGGGAAGGCGTTTTTAGACGCCTTGGGCGAAAAGCGAGGTATTACCCGCTACGGGGATATCGTATTGCCCATGGACGAAACGCTCGTTATGGTAGCCGTGGATATTTCTGGTCGCGATTACGCCTCGATGGAATTGCAACTTCCCTCGACGAAGGTGGGCGATTTCGATACCGAGCTTTGCGAGGAGTTTTGGCTCGCGTTTACGCGCGAGGCAAAGATTACGCTACACGTGAAACAACTTGCGGGGAAAAACGCGCATCATATCATTGAAGGCGTGTTCAAGGCGGTTGCGCGCGCACTTGCCAAGGCGACGGCAATCGATCCGTTGCGCGCGCATCAAATTCCGTCCACGAAAGGGATATTGTAAGAGGTAGAACATGATAGCAATCGTAGATTACGGAGTGGGGAATCTCTTTTCCCTGCGTTCTTCGTTTCGGAAAATCGGTGCGGAAGCGGTAGTTACGGGCGATAAAAGCGTGATAGAAAACGCGGATAAAATTTTGTTGCCCGGCGTAGGCGCGTTTGCGGACGCCGCCGAAAAACTTCGCCGTTCGGGGTTGGACGAGGTCGTCAAAGCCGAGGTGAAAAAAGGCAAATACATGCTGGGGATTTGCCTTGGTATGCAACTGTTGTTTGAAAAGAGCTACGAATACGGCGAGCACGAGGGATTGGGCTTGTTAAAGGGGAAAGTCGTGCCCATGAAAGACTATATCGATCCCGCGTTGAAAATTCCCCATATCGGCTGGAACGGCTTGCAGTTCACTCGCCCGCACTTTTTGTTCGAACGGGTGAAAAACGGCGACTACGCGTATTTCGTGCACTCTTTTCACGCGGTCGATTGTGAAGAGTGCGTGATTGCGCAAACGGAATACGATAAATTATTGACGGCTTCGGTGGCGAAAGACAACGTTTTGGGCTGTCAATTTCACCCCGAGAAGAGCGGAGACGTGGGCTTGAATATCTTGCGCGCCTTCGTGGAGAAAAAGGATTGACGAAAATGAAAATTTTTCCTGCTATTGATTTATACGACGATAAAGCCGTGCGCCTTTACAAAGGCGATTACGAACAAATGACGGTATATAACGAAGACCCCGTCGCCGTTGCCGAGGATTTCAAGGCAAAGGGCGCGGAGCAGATACACCTCGTCGATCTTGCGGGCGCAAAGGCGGGCGTACCCATGCATTCCGAAATCGTGAACGCGATCGTACGCCGTACGGGGCTGTTCGCGGAAGTGGGCGGAGGAATCCGTTCCATGGCGACGGTGGACGCGTATATCGGCGCGGGCGCGGGTCGGGTGATTCTCGGCACGGCGGCTGTGACGGACGAGGCGTTCTTGAAATCGGCGCTTGATAAGTACGGCGATAGAATCGCCGTCGGCGCGGATATCGCCGAGGGTAAGATTGCCATTCGCGGTTGGAGAGAAAAATCCGATTACGGCGTAGACGAGTTTTTGGAAAAAATGCAAACGCTCGGCGTTAAGACGGTCGTTTGCACCGACGTTTCCAAGGACGGCGCAATGAAAGGGGCGAACCACGAGCTTTATAAGGCGTTGAACGGTAAATTTGCTATGAATTTTATCGCTTCGGGTGGCGTTTCTTCCATAGAGGACGTGGAGATTTTGGCGAAAAGCGGTGTGTACGGGGCGATTATCGGCAAGGCGTATTATATCGGCGCTATCGACTTAAAGCAAGCGATCGAGGTGGCAAAATGATAACGAAAAGAATTATTCCTTGTTTGGACGTGCGCGACGGCAAGGTGGTAAAGGGCACGTATTTCCAAAAGCTTCGGGAAGTGGCTTCGCCCGTGGAGCTTGCGAAATTTTATTCGGAAAACGGCGCGGACGAATTGGTTTTTTACGATATAACCGCTTCGGCGGAGGGTCGCAAGCTGTTTAAGGACGTGTTGATAGAAACGGCGTCCAACGTGTTCATTCCGCTCACGGTGGGGGGCGGTATCAATACGATAGCCGATTTTGAGAGGGTTCTCTCTTGCGGGGCGGATAAAGTGAGCGTCAATTCGGGCGCGATAGCAAACCCCGCGTTGATTGGAGAAGCGGCGAAAAAATACGGGAATCAATGCGTGGTAATTTCCGTGGATATCAAGCGCGTGAACGGTGAATTTCACGTCTTTGCCAAGGGTGGCAGAGAAGATACGGGTATGGAAGCGATCGAGTGGGTTAAGCGTTGCGTAGGCGAGGGCGCGGGCGAGGTCGTAGTCAATTCCATTGATACCGACGGCGAGAAAAACGGCTTTGATTTAGAGCTATTAAAAGCGGTTTGCGAAGCCGTAGACGTTCCCGTAATCGCCTCGGGTGGCGCTGGGTGCGTAGACGATTTTATAAAGCTTTTCCAAACGCTTCCCAAGGTGGACGCAGGTTTGGCGGCTTCCGTTTTTCACTACGGTGAAATTACTATTCCCAACTTAAAACGCAAGCTGTGTGAAAACGGTATCCCCGTACGAATTTGAAAACGACAGAGGTAGAATATCATGATAAAAATTAACGAATTAAAATTTGACGAAAAGGGGCTTATCCCCGCAATCGTCGTGGACGCGACGACGAAAGAGGTGTTGACGCTTGCGTATATGAACGCGGAGAGTCTTGCGATTACTATGGAAAAGGGACGTACCTGTTTTTGGAGCAGAAGCAGACGAGAGCTTTGGCTTAAAGGGGAAACGAGCGGGAATTATCAACACGTGGTTTCAATTACGGCGGATTGCGATCGTGACGCGCTCGTGGTAAAGGTGGATAAGGACGGACCCGCTTGCCATACGGGTAAAGAAAGCTGTTTCTTCGAGCCCGTTTATATAAGCGAAGAACGCGCGGAATTTTCCTTGCGCGGGTTGTACGATATGCTCGTCGGCAGAAACGAGGAACGCCCGCAAGGCTCGTATACGACCTATTTGTTTGAAAAGGGCTTGGATAAAATCCTCAAAAAAGTGGGCGAGGAGTGTACGGAAGTTATTATCGCAGGCAAAGCGCAGGACAAGAAAGAAACGGTGTACGAAATTGCCGATCTTGCCTATCATTTACTCGTGTTGATGGTACAAAACGGCATTACCGTGGACGACGTGCAAAAGGAGCTTGCCTCCCGTCACGTAATCGACCATAAAGTAAAACAGGAGAAAATGACCGATTGACAACTGCGCGCGGGATAACCCCGCGCGTATATTTTTGTGTGCGTTTAGTGAAAAAAACGGGGATTTTTCCCGTAAAACAGTTGATAAAATTTTCCGTGTATGATACAATAAAATAGAGGTGTGACCTCAAAAAATGAAAAGAGAGGATTTCCGTGAAAAAACAACCCGCTCGTTTTAATATGTATCGTAAGCCGAACAAACCGCGTTGGTACTTAAAAATCGTGGAATTTGTCGCTTCTCCCTTTTATTTGCTGTTCGGGAACGGACACGTAAAAACGGATAAGGCAGTAAAAAAACTCAAAGGACCGTATTTAATTTTATCTACGCACGCGTCGTTTATGGATTTCCCTATGATCGTCAAAGGCATTATGCCCCGTACGACGGGTTGGGTAATGTCCGTAGAGGAGTTTCGCCGTGGCGATTGGCTTATGTACGGAATCGGGGGGATGCCCAAGCGTAAATTTACGCACGATATCGTGACGGCAAAACATATGCTTCGGTATTTGAAAACGGAAAAACACTCCGTTACCCTTTATCCCGAGGCGAGATTCTCGTTCGCGGGTACAAACGAACGGTTGGACGGCGCAATCGGGAAGTTTTGCAAACACGCGAAAGTGCCCGTGGTTATGTGCATGGCAAACGGTAACTTTATCAATTCCCCGCAATGGAGCAAGCACCCGTATAGAGGGATTCGGCAGGAGGCGCATTTGTACGTACTGCTTACGCCAGAAGAAATGGAAAACATGACGGCGGACGAGGTGCAGGCGAAGATCGAAAAGGCGTTTGAGAAGGACGAATATAGGTGGCAGGTGGAAAAAGGGTATCATACCAAATGCAAAAAACGCGCGAACGGATTGTACCGTATTTTGTATAAATGCCCCGCTTGCAATCAAGAATTTCAAACGAAAAGCGAGGGGATACACCTTTGGTGTGAGGCTTGCGGAGCTAAATGGGAAATGGACACGCTCAGTCGCTTGAAAGGCGTAAATACGGACAAGGGATTTTCCCATATTCCCGATTGGTATAATTGGGAACGGGAAGAGGTTCGTAAGGAAGTCGAAGAAGGCACTTACCGCTTTGAAGACGAGGTGCGTATAGAGGATTATTATTCGACGAAAGTCGGGTTTGTCAATATCGGTTCGGCACGCGTCGTTCACGACGAAAACGGTTTTACCTTCGAGGGCGAAGCGGACGGAAAACCTTTCCGCTTACATAAACCCGTATCGTCTATGTATTCGGTACATATCGAATACGATTTCCTCTCTCGTGGGGACGCGTTCGATATCGCGACGGAGGAAACGACGTATTTCATGTTCCTTAAAAACGCCAAAAACTATCTCACGAAAATGCATTTTGCAACCGAAGAGTTGTACGATAAACTCGTTCGAAACGCAGGAAAATAAAAGGAATCCGAGGCATAGCCTCGGATTTTTGCGATTTTTACGATTCGCGTTTTGCAAGCAGTTTTCCCGTTTCTCCGTTCA
This sequence comes from Clostridia bacterium, assembly GCA_017415505.1. GTDB lineage: Bacteria > Bacillota > Clostridia > Christensenellales > Borkfalkiaceae > Scatosoma. The sequence goes on along the minus strand of JAFQGG010000017.1, from coordinate 5,944 downwards.
TCAGATACGCCGTCGTGTTGCCGTTTCTGTCGATTACGCCCAAGTAATAATAAGGGTGTTCCTCGTAGATTAACCGCAAATGAATCTCGCCCGCAAACCCGTATTCGTCCGTAAGGGCGGAAAAAAGTTCCTTTTCCGTTTCGCAGAGCGTTTTAAGCGCGCCGTTTGGCGTGAGCGTGTTTTCCGTTCGAACGGTGGTTGCTTGCAAAAGCGTCGTTTCTCCGCCGTAATCAATCGTGCAATCAAGCGTTTGCAACGCGGACGCGTCCAAAGTGCAAAAATAATAATACTCCGTTTTTACGTTGTCGAACGACATCTCCCCGCCGTAGTCTTTTCCGTTGACGGAAAAAGCGATCGTGCAAACTTTATCGCCCGAGGGGGCGGTCAAGCGTATTTCCGTTCGGGCGGAGGTTTCCCGTTTGATTCCGTCCGCGGCGTACGGCTGTTCTTTTTCTACGGCGTAAACGCGCAAATCAAGCGTTTCCGTTTGGGCGAGTAAGATATTGCTACGGGATTCGGATACGAATTCGTAATAATCGATTTCCTTCGAACATGCGGAAAGAGGAAGAATAAAGCAAACGGAAAAAAGCGCCGTTCTAAAAAATCGTTTTTTCTTGCCGTTAATATCGTTTTTTTGCATAGATAATTCCTTCATAATTTCATTATATTAAAAAAAGTTTTCAAACAGAACCAATAAATTTCGTTTATACAGTTGATTTTTTATTTATAATGTGATAAAATAGTATAAATAGACTGGGAGGAGTAGTATATGCGCGTGGATAAAGTGATCATTCGTGCCGTGTTGAGTACGTTGGCGGCAGCCGTCGTTTTATTTGCGTTCGTTACTTTGGCTCTCTGTTTTATTTTTCCTTCTACGATGATGGAACTCACTTTTCGTGCGGATATGAACGACGCGAGCGTGAAATACGCGAAGCGGGCGTATAAGTATACGGGGGAATCGTATTATTTGGCGTACGGCTTAGACGTTGCCGTATGGGATAAGGATTACGAGAGAATCGACGATTGCGGTTCGTTGCTTTTACAAGCGGAGGGCTTTTTAGGATATTGCGAGAAAAGAAACGAACAGCTTTCTCAACAGGGGATTTCCATGACCTACGAGCAATACGTTTGCGGGCAGGTATGTACGGCAAAGTACGCGCTTGGGGATAAGTCGGAAGCGGTGGAAGTTGCGTTTTCCGCGTTGACGGGGAATATTTTTCCGGAAAACAACGCGGTCGTCGCGTTGCTGTCGATAGCGAAAAGGGCGGAAGACGACGAAACGGTAAACTCGATTAAAACCAAGTTGGACGGGCTTTCGCCCGCCTTATCCGAAACGGACAAGCCGTATTTCGAAGAGATTTACGCAAACTTGATAAACGGATAATTAAAACGGAGAAAATTAAAGTTTTTATATACAAGGAGAAATACCTATGAGTAGCAAAATTATCAAAGAAGGATTGACTTTCGACGACGTACTCCTCATTCCGCAGGCGTCCAACGTACTGCCCCACGAGGTATCGCTTAAAACGCAACTGACGGACAAAATTAAATTAAATTTGCCGTTGATGAGCGCGGCGATGGATACGGTTACGGAAAGCCGTATGGCAATCGCCATGGCGCGTGAAGGCGGTATCGGTATCATTCACAAGAATATGTCGATCGAAGAGCAAGCCACGAACGTTGACAGAGTTAAGCGTAGCGAACACGGCGTTATCACCGACCCGTTTTTTCTTGCGCCCGATAATCTCGTAAAAGACGCGGTTGCGCTTATGGAAAAATACCGTATTAGCGGTGTGCCCATTACGCGCGATGGGAAACTCGTCGGGATTTTGACCAATCGAGATCTTCGCTTTGAAAGCAATTACGATCAACCCATTTCCAATATCATGACGAAAGAGGGGTTGGTAACCGCGCCCGTCGGCACTTCGCTTGCGGACGCGCAAAAGATTTTGGGTAAGCACAGAATCGAAAAGCTTCCTATCGTAGACGAAAACGGGTATTTGAAAGGTCTTATCACGATCAAAGATATTGAAAAATCCATTCAATATCCCAACTCCGCAAGAGATGAAAACGGAAGATTGCTCGTCGGCGCGGCGGTTAGCACGGCGGCGAACGCGGTGGATAGAATTTCGGCGCTCGTAGAAGCGCGCGTAGACCTTATCGCGATCGATACGGCGCACGGACATTCCGCAGGCGTGTTGAAGAAGGTAGAGGAAATTAGGGCAAAGTTCCCCAATCTTACGATTATCGCGGGCAACGTGGCGACGGCAGGCGCGACGGAAGCGCTTATCAAGTCGGGTGCGGACGTCGTAAAAGTCGGTATCGGCCCGGGGTCGATTTGCACGACGCGTATCGTTGCAGGTATCGGCGTACCGCAACTTACGGCGGTTATGGACTGCGCGGAAATGGCGGATAAGTTGGGCAAACGCGTGATCGCGGACGGCGGTATCAAGTATAGTGGCGATATCGTAAAGGCGTTGGCGGCAGGCGCAAGCTCGGTTATGGTCGGTTCGCTTTTGGCGGGTACTTTGGAAAGCCCCGGCGAAGTAGAACTCTATCAAGGCAGAAGCTATAAAGTGTATAGAGGTATGGGTTCGCTCGGTGCTATGGCTGCGGGTAGTAGCGATAGATATTTCCAAGAAGGCACGAAGAAGTTCGTACCCGAGGGCGTAGAAGGTCGCGTACCGTATAGAGGAAGCGTTGCGGAAGTAATTTACCAAATGAAAGGCGGTTTGCGTTCGGGTATGGGGTATTGCGGAAAGGCAACGATCGAAGAGCTTCGTACGAGTTCCGAGTTCGTGCGTATCACCAACGCCAGCCTTATCGAAAGCCACCCGCACGACATTTCCATTAGCAAAGAAGCGCCTAACTATTCGACGCACTAATTGAGTCACAAATTTTTATAATATAGGAGAATAAATTTATGGAAAACAACGTACGTCCTCAAACGATGGCTCGTATCAACACGAAAGCACTCGCCGACGAATTTATCGCCGAGCAAGTGGAACTTATTCGTAAACAGGTTGGGGACAAAAAGGTTTTGCTCGCGCTTTCGGGCGGTGTGGACTCTTCCGTAGTTGCCGCACTCTTGATTAAGGCGATTGGTAAACAGCTCGTTTGCGTACACGTAAACCACGGTCTTATGCGTAAAAACGAATCGGAAAACGTCATTGAAGTTTTCCAAAACGGCTTGAATGCGAACTTGATTTACGTTGACGCGACCGAACGGTTTTTGAGTTTGCTTGCAGGCGTAAGCGACCCCGAGCAAAAAAGAAAGATTATCGGTAAAGAATTTATCAACGTGTTCGCGGACGAGGCAAGAAAACTCGAAGGTATCGAATACCTTGCGCAAGGCACGATTTATCCCGATATTTTAGAGAGTATCAAACAAGCGGAAGGCAAAAAGGCGGTAAAATCCCACCACAACGTAGGCGGATTGCCCGAGGATTTACAATTTGAACTCGTCGAACCGCTTAAACTTTTGTTTAAGGACGAAGTTCGCGTCGTTGGCGAAGCGTTGGGGCTTCCCCACGCAATGGTATACCGCCAACCGTTCCCCGGACCTGGTCTTGGCGTGAGATGCTTGGGCGCGATCACGCGTGATCGTTTGCACGCGTTGCGTGAAGCGGACGCGATTCTCCGTGAAGAGTTCGATATCAGCGGACTTGCGGAAAAGGTATGGCAATATTTCGTCGTAATCCCCGATATTAAGAGCGTGGGCGTGAAAGACGATAGCCGTTACGAGGGGTGGCCCGCTATTATCCGCGCGGTGAATACGAAAGACGCAATGACCGCTACGATCGAGGAAATTCCTTACGCGGTATTGCATAAGATTACGAACCGTATCGTAACGGAAGTGGAAGGTATCAACCGCGTACTTTACGATATTACCCCGAAGCCTACGGGCACGATTGAGTGGGAATAAGAAATTTCAAAAAAGCGTATTTTTTGCGCCCGACGGTAACAACCGTCGGGCGTTTTGCATATATTATACTATGAGGTTTACCTCAAATACACAAGAGGATTGAAGTACTATGTGTTATACGTGTAATTCGAATATAAATAACGCGACTTGGTACGGCACGAACGGCGCGGGAACGACTCCGTCGTACGGCTGTCAAAGAGTTTGTCGCGACGCCAACGGTTTTTTACGCTGTACGCAGTACGGTAGCGTTTCTACGCAAAGGGGCTGTTGTTCGCATTCGTGCGGTTGTTGCTGTCATTGCTGTCATTGTTGCCAATGCAACGGCTGTTCCAATAACGGAACGGGCGAAAGCGGCAACGGTGGCACGACGAGCGGGAATAACGACGGCGGTTACGGTTGCTTGACGATTTGTGGAAATTTCACCGCAAACGCGACGAGTGCGCAATCGACGAACAACGGTTACTACGCGCGTCAGTACGGTTCGTACGGGCGTTGCGGACGGGGTTGCGGTTGTTATAGATAAACGAAAGAAACGGGGCGGTGGAGCAATCCACCGCCCGAAAATTTTGAATAGGTTTGAAACGAAACAAAACGGCGCATACTTAAAAAATGGAAAAGGTACGGAAAGTTTATCGTTTTTTGAAAGAAAAGTACGAGCTATTGTCTATGAAAAAGTATACGACGATTGCGGGAACGCTCGTTTTCTTTTTGATTATGTCCATAGTACCGCTTTCCTTTTGGATAACGCTCGTAATTGGACGCTTGCCCGTGGATTTGGATAGAATTTTAGAATTACCCGTATTCGAATCGGTGAAGAACGTGCTTTCTTTCGTGCAAAAAGAAGCGGTCAACGCCACGGCTTCCACTTCCGTAATTTTGCTCGTCACTACGCTGTATTCGTCCACCAACCTCTTTTATCAAATGCGGAGAAGCGGAGAACTTATCTACGATTACAGGCGAATGAAAAAAGGCTTGCATTTGCGCTTGGGCGCACTTTTTTTGCTCTTTATCGTCATGTTTACCGTGGTGGCGTTTTTGCTCATTTTTGCAATAGGCACTTTTTTGTTCTCGCTTGTATTGCCTCGGTTGTGGGAACGGGTAGCCGATTACTTGCTTCTCGCCACGATTTCTTTCGTGCTGGTATTACTCCTAAACGCTTATATTTGTCCGTATAAGACGAAAATTAAATACTTTTTACCGGGTACGGCGTTGACGGTGGTCGGTTGGGGCGTCGCGGTTACGGGGTTTACGATCTATTTGAAAATAGGCAATCTCGCCAAGCTATACGGCGCGCTTAGCGCGATTATCGTGTTTTTGCTTTGGCTGTATCTTCTAATGATATGCTTTATCGTGGGCGTGATTATCAACAGCGAAAGAGTGCGTAAAAGCCGTAAAGCGGAAAGGGCGTATAAAAAAAGGAAAGCGGAGCATACTGCTTGAATGAAAAGAACGATAGTAAAAACCCCGCTTCTTATAGGTCTTTTATCTCTGTTTTTGTCGCTTTCGGCGTTTCGCCAAGGCAAGCTTACCGATATTTCCAAACCGTATCTGGGCGAATACGAATGTATTAGCGCGAATCTTGGCGCAAAAGATTTGTCCAAGGATTTTTCTTATATTCGCTTGGAGCTGTTGCCCGACGGAAGTTTTTGTTTGCGGTATTGCGATAAAAACGGCAAGCACGGTGAAGAATACGGAGCGTACCGCTACGACGGGGAACGGGAAGAAATTACTTTTTCCTTGCGCGATAAAATAGAATACGATAGAACCTGTTCGTTAAAAAACGGGGAAATTCATTTGAATTTTACGCTCGGTAAACAAATTTTTAGCGTAAAATTCCGCCAAAAATAAAGAAAAAGCGTAAAAACAGGCAAATATCCGCCTGTTACAATAATATTTGACCAGAAAAGTACTTCAAGCCAGAAATGCTTTTCTTGTTCACTTGCCTAAGCTATAATGGAAGTGTTAAAGGTCTGACGTAGTCCTCCTTGTACTTTTACGTACGTAAAACAGACTGTTAGC